>JAXGTM010000010.1:0-22697 GCA_040774925.1 Atribacterota bacterium
GCAGCGATGAAGTATCAGAAAAGGGGTCTTCGCCGAAGCCTAAAGAATACTAGCTCACATAATTCTTAGGCTGGGACTATGGTTAATATCCATAGTACTGTCATCGGAGAATACTCCCATTCTCCGATGAAGCGCTATCTCATCGAATGGGGATAAGGGAGAGGTAAAGGTAAGAATGCTTACTATTATTTTAGGGTAATCGATGAGCTATGCGCTTATAGATTACTCTTTTTTGTTTGCTTTCAAGATGAAGTTAACGGGTGCATTTGTATTAATCTTTATAATTATAAAGGAGGATGTTCAATCTAAAAAATAATTAAATAATTTTAATTAAGTGATAAAAAAATATTATAAAGGAGTGTTTTTTAAAATAATGGTAAGGAAAAATAATTTTAATAGATTTTTTATCGTAATCATTACTGTAGTCGTTGTTTTATCATTTTTGTCTGTAATCGGCTGGGCAAATGAGGCAGAAAATAACGGAAATTATGGCTTGTGGTCATTAGTACCGCCAATTTTAGCAATCATACTTTGTATTATTTTAAAAGAGGCGTTAGTGTCATTATTGATAGCTGTGGTAGTCGGCACTACGATTTTAAACAATGGTAATTTATGGACTGCTTTGGAGAAGACAGCAAATATATTGGTTGAACAGGTTGCCGATTCCTGGAATGCAAGTATTATTTTATTCTTTTTTTTAGTAGGCGGTTTGATGGGTATGATATTTTTCTCCGGTGGAGGGCAGGCATTTTTGGAATCAATTAGCAAGAAAGCTAATAATTCGAAGATGGCACAGATTTTTGCCTGGTTAGGTGGCATTGTAATTTTTATCGATGATTATGCTAACTCTGCCTTTATTGGAAACCTATTTCGACCATTATCAGATAAATATAATGTTTCAAGGGAAAAACTGGCATACATTGTGGATTCTACCGCTGCACCGGTTTCTTCAATATTTTTAATATCGACCTGGATAGGTTATCAGGTTGGCTTGATAGGAGAATCTTTACCAGAAGGATATAACGTATCACCTTATTTTTTATGGTTTAAGAGCATTCCTTACAATTTTTATTCTATTTTAGCTATTATTATGGTTGGCATTATTGCTTATACAGGAAGAGATTTTGGTCCCATGTTGAAAGCAGAGCATCGTGCTAGAACCACAAAGGAGCTATGGGCTAAAGAAGCAAGACCTCTGGCTGGAACATCAGATCTGAAAGTAGCTAATAATGCCTCAAGTAATTCAATGAATCTCTGGGTACCTATTATTTTGCTCATAGTACTATCTTTCTACTTTATGTGGACAAGCGGTGGGGGAAGTTCAGCAGAATCTTTTTCACAGGCAATTTCAGATGCTGATTCTATGTTTTCCATTTTTCTTGCAACTTTGATTGCCTTTTTTGTAGCAATAATAATGTATCTAGTACAAAAAATTGCCACAGTAGCCGAGATAATGGATTCATTTCTTAATGGAGCCAGAATGATGGTCTACGCTACACTAATATTAGTTTCTGCCTGGGCAATTAAAGCAGTATGTGATGAGCTGGGAACTGCGCCCTATATTGTAAATTCATTGGAAGGAATTTTATCACCCTTAATTTTACCAATTCTGACCTTCCTTGTTTCGGCCTTTATTGCATTATGTACAGGTACTTCATGGGGAACTATGGGTATTGTAGTGCCAATAGTTATTCCTCTCGGAATTAGTGTAGGTACCCCATTACCAATAGTTATTTCCAGTGTACTAACAGGTGCAGTAATGGGAGATCACTGTAGCCCTATCTCGGATACTACTGTTATGTCTTCTACTTTTGCCGGCTCTGATCATATAGATCATGTTAGAACCCAATTCCCCTATGCACTTACTGTTACATTAATTGCAGTTATCTGCTATCTATTAGCAGGATTGGGAATCCCAGTAATTGTTGTATTACCTGTTGGAGCTGTATTGCTTTACCTGCTCATATATGTTTTCTCATCTATTTCAGCAAAACAGATGGGCATAACATTTCCTCTAGAAAAGTAAAGCCATAAGAGTAAAATATTTAACAGGTTATTAAATAAAATACCATTAAGGCAATCTATCATAATGATCTTTCAATAATAAAGATAGAATGGTGGATTGCCTTTTTATTAAAAATATTGTTTTCATAATAAAACGGTTTTGCAGCATATTATCACAAAAAGAAAATTGATTTATTATTCTTTAAATAATAAAATTAGAAATAAATATCTAAGAGGTGATTTTTTTGATAAAACAAAATGTTATTATTATGGGTGCCGCTGGTAGAGATTTTCATAATTTCAATGTCTATTTTCGAAATAATGAGAATTTCAAGGTAGTTGCCTTTACCGCAACACAGATTCCTGATATTGCTGGTAGAAAATATCCGAGCGTATTAAGTGGCCAGCTATATCCTGATGGAATCCCAATCTTTCCAGAAGAAGAGTTGCCTGGACTAATAGAGAGATTTCAAGTTAATCAGGTTATTTTAGCGTATAGTGATTTACCTCATCAATACGTAATGGACAGAGCGTCACTGGTTTTGGCTATGGGGGCAGACTTCAGGTTAATGGGTCCACATAATACAATGTTAAAAGCTAAAGTGCCCTTGATTTCGATTTGTGCAACCCGTACCGGCAGCGGTAAGAGTCAGACTACTCGTAAAGTAGCTAGCATATTAAAAGAAATGGGGAAAAAAGTTGTAGTAATAAGACATCCAATGCCTTATGGGGATTTAAGTGAACAAATCTGGCAGAGATTTGAGACTTACAAAGATTTAGATAAATATAAATGCACCATAGAAGAAAGGGAAGAATATGAACCTCATATTGATTTAGGAAATATAGTCTATGCCGGGGTTGATTATGGTGAGATTTTAAAGAGAGCCGAACAAGAGGCTGAAATAATCCTATGGGATGGTGGCAATAACGATATTCCCTTTTATTATACAGACCTGCATATTGTAGTGGCCGACCCTCATCGTGCAGGTCATGAAATGACCTATTACCCCGGACAGGTGAATATTAGAATGGCTGATGTGGTAATCATAAATAAAATAGATACAGCGAGCCCAGAAAATGTTGCTCTTTTAAGAAACAATATTTTTAAAATGGCACCTGAAGCCATCCTGATTGAAGCAGCTTCTCCCATAAAAGTTGAATTTGCTGAAAAATTAAGAGGAAAAAGAGTGCTGGTTGTGGAAGATGGACCAACTTTAACCCATGGAGGTATGGAATTTGGTGCTGGTATGGTTGCTGCGCAAAAATATGGGGTCAAAGAAGTAATAGATCCCAGACCATTTGCAATAGGAAGTATTAAAAATACTTACGAGATATATCCGCTTATAGGTAAAGTATTGCCGGCAATGGGTTATGGAGAAGAACAGGTGAAAGAACTTGAGTCTACCATAAATAGGAGTGATGCTGAAATGGTCATCATTGGAACTCCAATTGACCTGAGTAGAATAATGCATATTGGCAAAGACAATGTCAGGGTTACTTATGATTTACAGGAGATTGGAAAACCAGATTTGAAAGAAATTCTCCTTAAAAGATTTTCTTAAAGCGGTAGCTTAAAGCGGTGTTTTACTTGAAATGAAATATTATTGAAAGGAGGCTTTTATGATCTTAGGACAATCTTTAATATCATTTATATATGAACCAGCAAAAGTAAACAGAGGTTATACTGATAGGGTTCTTTATCTTAATTTGTCTAAAAAAGATATAAAAATTAAAGAAGTTCCTCCAAAAATTAAAGATATTCTGATTGGTGGTAGAGGCTACGGTTTGTGGTATTTGTGGCAGGCAACTAAATCAGATACAAAATGGAATGATCCAGAGAATGAACTGGTATTCTGTACTGGACCTCTTTGTGGGGTGACTCAATATTCAGGGTGTGGGAAAAGTCATGTAGTGAGTATTTCCCCGGAAACTGGAAGTGCCAATGACAATAATGCTGGTGGTTATTTTGCTCCATATTTAAAATTCTCAGGTTGGGATGCTTTGGAAGTACAGGGAAAATCTGAGCAGGATTGTATAATTTTTATTGATGGAAATAATGGAGAGGTAACTGTTAGCACCTATACTGGCAAAGAGAAGAACTCTTACCGTCTGGTAGAGGAGTTGACAGAGTATTTTGCTGACAATGAAAAAGATAAATCCAATATTAGTATAGTATCTGCAGGAGAGGGAGCCAAAAATTCCTTGTTGGGCATTTTGAATTTTAGCTGGTATGACCGGAAAAGAGGTAAAGTCAGGTATAAACAGGCTGCACGTGGTGGTCCGGGAACAGTATTTCGAGACAAGAAAATATTGGCAATCATAGTAAAATATAGTGGCATTGGTGCAGCCAGCAATAATCCCGTTAAGCCAGAATTATTAAAGAAAGCCGGGCAACGTATTACTAAGGAAATTATTTCACTAGATCATATACAAAATGGAATGAGAGAAACAGGTACAGTTAATTTGCTTGACCACATGAATGTTCATCACTGTCTGCCTGTTCACAATTTTCAATTTGGTAGTCATGAAGAGGCAATAGCTATCTATAATCATGTATGGAAAGAACGAATTACCCAGAACCAAATAGGTGATTCCTGCTGGATTGGCTGTAATTTGCGTTGTTCGAAAGCTGTTGATGGCTTCAAACTTAAAACCGGTCCATTACGTGGGGAAAGAGTGATAGTGGATGGACCTGAATATGAAACAGCGGCAGGTTTTGGTGGAAACTGTGGCTGTTTTGTACCGGAAACTGTTTTAGAAGCCAATTTTTATTGTGATCATTATGGGATTGACACTATCGGGGTTAGCACAACGATAGCTTTTTTAATGGAGTGTTATGAGAGGGGAATTCTTAATAAAGAGAATACCGGTGGATTGGATCTCAAATTCGGAAACGGAGAAGCTTTATTAGAATTAATCCATCAGATAGCAAGGGGAGAGAAATTCGGGAAAGTAGCCGGACAAGGTGTACGTAATTGCAAAAAATATATTATAGAGAATTTCAATGCTGATGAAAAATTTTTAAAAGATATTGCAATGGAGTGTAAAGGTATGGAATTTTCTGAATATGTTACTAAAGAGTCTCTTGCTCAACAAGGGGGGTATGGTATAGCTAATAAAGGTCCACAGCATGATGAATCATGGCTAATTTTTATGGACCAGGTAAATAAACAGATTCCCACTTTTGAGGACAAAGCCGAAGCATTGTATTACTTCCCGCTCTTTAGAACATGGTTTTCTTTAGTGGGTGTATGTAAACTACCATGGAACGATATTGAACCGGCTGATAATAAGAAAAAATATTCTGGTATTACAGCAGCGAAGATACCAGAACATGTGGAAAACTACCGATGGATTTTTGAAGGAGTAACAGGTATAAGTGTGTCAGATGATGATATTATAAAGCAGTCTGAAGCAGTACATAATTACCAGAGACTGTTCAATTTGAGGATGGGCTTTGGCACCAGAGAAAATGATACTATTCCATATAGGGCTATGGGACCTGTTACAACAGAAGAGTATGAAGCACGTGCTGATATGTATGATGAGCAACTGGAGGAGGAAGTAAAGTATACAATTGAAGGAAAAACTGTTCAGGAAAAAATAAAGGCATTAAGAGAGTACAGAGAAAAACAATATCAATTACTTTGTGATGCAGTTTACAAAAGAAAAGGTTGGGATAAAAATGGTGTTCCAACCATGGATGTGGTTAAAAAATTAAAAATAGACTTTCCTGAAATTTTAGAAGTTTTACATAATTATCAAAAAAAGTAAATATAGATTTTGTACAATAAATACTTAAAATAAGCACAAAATATAATCCGTAGTGGAAAAAGTTTATCAGCAAAAGCGTGATTTATTTAAAAAAACCGCTTTTGCTGATTTTTTTATTATTTTTTTATCCGTTAAAATGACAAATCAGTTTTATAGACTGAAAAGCATTTGGCTTAAAACTCAACTAAATATTTTAGATGAAATTATATAAATAATTGAAGATATATCCCTATAAAGTTAAAAGATTTGACAATCCAATTTTACAGCTGACTTAACACCTCCAATATATATATTATTAGAGTAGTCAATTGAATGTATAAAAATACTTGACAAAGAATATTCCAATATTTATAATGATAATGAAAACCATTATCAATAATATCATATTTATAAAATATTCAAATCTTAAACAATAAAACGAATTGAGGAGGTGAAAAATATGCCAGGTGGCGACAGAACAGGTCCTTTAGGATATGGTCCTATGTCTGGTAGAGGAGCGGGCTATTGTGCAGGATATTCTGTTCCGGGTTATTTTAATGCCTGGGGTGGACAGCCTGGAGGTGTTTTTGGCCGAATGAGAGGTAGGGGATTTGGGCGCGGCAGAGGTTTTAGGAGAGCAGCCCATATGGGATATCCATTCTACACACCATATGCATCAGTACCCCCTGTCCATCCATTTTATGGGTGTGCTTATCCTTATCAGGGGAGCATTGATTCAAAACAGGAAATGGATTTACTTCAAGCAGAAGCAGAGGATATAAAAGCAGAATTAGATGCTGTTAATAAGAGAATTGATGAGTTAAAAAAAGAAAGCAAAGATTAAACTATATATAAACTTAAAAATCACCAGTAATTTTTTAATTGCTGGTGATTTATTATTAAAATATATTTTAATGCAATTTTAAAAATATTAAGGTAAATGATATAACTGTTCAAATAGAGGATAGAGAGGGTAGTAAACTAGACTTATATTGTCTGCATGTAAGGGAATATATTTTTTAATAACATAGCTAAGAAAGCATTAATTCATAGAAAAAGCAGTATGCATTGTCGAAATATTCATATTTTTAGATAAAAACAGTGAATATGTGTTTAAGTAACAGTAAAACCTGTATTTCTTTACCATTTTGTGATATAATAAAATAAATAAAAATCGAAAAAGACATCACATTTTAGAAAATTAAAGCCCCTTATATACTTAAAAAGAGATATAACCAATAATGGTTTATAGTTTTTATCTCACCATTATCCTTCTTACCTGAACACTGAATTTTAGAGTATTGGAGCTGCAACATATTTCGAATTTATTAGAATGTAAACATATTTATTTATACCTGTATATAATAAAAATTTTAAATATTGATATAAAATACACAGAATAAGAAAAATAGTAAAATGAATAGTAAGGAAGAATTTATGTCAAACACAAACGATGAAAAAATATCTGAAAAAGAGATGCAAAACATTAAAAATGAGCAGAATAGAACTGAGCAAGATTCAGACGGAAAATTAAAAGAGAATATGGCTGAAATCAAACATAAAATATTGGTTTTATCTAATAAAGGGGGAGTTGGTAAAAGTTCGGTTGCAGTAAACCTATCCTGTTATCTTTCTGCACAAGGTTTCAAAGTAGGATTGTTAGATGCTGACCTGCATGGACCTTCAGTCGCTAAAATGTTGGGGTTCGAAGGAGAAAAACTTACAGGAAGTTATGGAAAAATTGACCCATTTAAAGTTAATGATAACTTAATTGCCGTTTCTATGGCTTCTTTAATTGAATCATCAGATACACCACTGGTATGGAGAGGGCCTTTAAAAGGAGTAGCTATTAAACAGTTTTTAGCAGAAGTTAATTGGGGAAAACTCGATTTTCTAATCATCGATTCTCCTCCTGGAACAGGAGATGAGCCATTGTCAATATGCCAGCTTATTCCTGAAATGGATGGAGGGATAATTGTTACTACTCCACAAGAGGTTGCTCTGATAGATTCCAGAAAATCAGTTACCTTTCTAAGAGATATTAATATTCCGATTTTAGGGATCGTTGAAAATATGAGTGGTTTTAAATGTCCTCACTGTGGAAAAAGGATTGATTTGTTTAGCTCAGGTGGTGGGGAAAAAGCCGCTAATGATTTTCAAGTACCATTTCTAGGAGCTATACCATTTGATGTAATGGTAGTTAATGCAGGGGACAGGGGTAAGCCATTTATGTGTGATAATAGCGAAAAGAGTGACACAAAGCAAGCATTTGAAAAAATCGTAGAGAAAATTATTAAAAAAGTCGTTAAAAAAGCCTAGATATTAAAGAATATAATTCAAATTTATTTTCTGGTATGTTTGGAATGGTTCTTTCAGTAGAGCCATTAGTGTGTGAGTAATTATTACAGTTAATAGGGCTTTTGATCCTGAATGATCTTAAAGTGTTAATTAATAATTTTAATTGAAAAGTCTGATAAATATTTTTGAATGAACTATTTGAATTAATATAAATGTAATATATTTTCAGGAAGAAGGTGGTTTTTCTTCCTGGATTTAATAGCAATAAAAATCATAATAAAGGTAAAATAATGCAAGCCAAATTAGATTGTATCCCCTGTTTTTATAAACAAGCGTTGAGAGCAGCTAGATTATCAGGAAATGATGGAGAGATACAGAGAGAGGTGCTGAATCAACTGTCTGTCTTGACACCTGAGTTTCAACTGAGCTCTCCGCCGGCAGAAATTGGAAGAACGGTTTTTTCAATGATTAGCAAGGTCACCGGAAAGAAAGACCCCTACAAAGAGATTAAGGAAGAGAGCAACAGGGTTGCATTAAAAATTTACTCTGAGATGAAACGAATAATATCTGAATCCGGGGATCAATTTTTAACTGCTTTACAGCTAGCAGTTATTGGAAACTCAATTGGATTCGGTTTAAAAGACCTTAAAGATATTTCTGAAAAAATTGACTTGTTGATAGATAATAATTTTCATTTACATACAGGTAGATTTGAAGGTCATTTTAATTATAACTCTTTTTGTCAGCGTTTATCAGGAGTACAGTCTATACTCTATTTGGCTGATAGTGCTGGAGAAGTAGTTTTTGACCTAGTATTTATTGAGCAACTTGTGGCTAATTTCCAAAAAAATGTAATATATGTAGTTAAAGGCAAGCCAGTACTTATTGATGCTTTAGTGGAAGATGCTATTTATTGTGGTATAAATAAAATAGCAAATATTACCTCCTGTGGTGCAGACTGTCCCGGAGTTGTATTAGAATACTGTTCTCCCGAATTTATACGTCTATTTAATGATGCAGAGATGATTATCAGCAAGGGTCAGGGTAATTATGGAGCATTATCTGATGAACCAAATCCAATTTTCTTTCTGTTAATTGCAAAATGTCCGGTCATTGCACAGCATATCGGATGTAATATTGGAGATTATGTGTTAAAGGATAATTCAAAAGAACGAGAACTCCTCATAGAGATTGGTGAAGACAAATAATTTGAATAATACTTTAAATATAATTGCTGATGACAGGTTAATCAACCTGATTCAGGATAATACCGTTGGGTCAACCTATATTCTGTTAATTCAGATTAGTAGTTACTATCGAGTACGTGTGGGTAAATTGGGGTGGATTGACTTAGTACAAGGATATTATATCTATATTGGTTCTGCAAGAAGATCGATCAAGCATCGGTTACTTCGACATATAAGTGTAAATAAAAAAATTTTTTGGCATATCGATTACCTTCTCAGTAACCCAAACAAGGTAGAGATTATTAACATTTTTATTAATAAAGCACCATGTGAATGCATAATTTGTCAAACATTGTTAAAGAATGGTATTGGCAATGTAATAAAAAAGGGATTCGGTTCTGCTGATTGCAGATGCCCATCACATCTACTTAAGGTTAAGGAATCTGAGTTAAAATTATTTTATAAATTAAGTAAAGAAATGAATTTTTTCCCATTATTGCAATAAGAGAACTTAATTTAGATATATATAAATATTCTATTCAAGAGCTGTCCTGGATAAGTTAGAGTATTTCCCTACATCCTATCTTTCAAAAACTAATTTGCTTTTATAACTTTTATTTTCCATTTTATGTTGACAACATGGGAATATTTGTTACAATGTAATTGAGAATGATTTTCAATTACATTTGGAGTATAAATTGACTTACTCAATATTTGAGGAACATTTCAAGATTTATTTAAAAGAGAACAATTTAAAATTTACCAAAGAGAGAAAAGATGTTTTAAAAGCTGTTGATAATCAACAAAATCATTTTCATGTGGAAGATATTTATAAACAGGTAAGGAAACAGAAATCCAATGTCTCTCTTGCTACAATATATAGAACCATTCCTCTGCTGACCGGAAGCGGACTTATTGTGGAAACACTTTATGGTGGGGAAAAGGGAATTTATGAAAAGACTTATAACAAGCCCCATCATCATCATATGGTATGTTCTAAATGTGGTTTAATAATTGAATTTACCTGCCAAGATTTGGAGGAGATTCAGAACAATATCTGTGATGAACATAATTTTCTGTCAACAGAATACCGACTCGAGATAAAAGGCTATTGTGATTCATGTAAAAAAGAAATAAAAAATGGTAACAAATTATAGTTCTAATAACAATTACGATCAGGAGCTTTAATATTTATGATAGTAAATTTAACTGAAGTAAAACCAGGGAATGAAGTAAAAGTGGTTAGAATCAGAGGAGGATTAGGTATCAGACAGAGACTGAGTTGTCTGGGAATACATCCAGGTGATTTAATGAAAGTAAAGGGCAGCGGCATCATGCAGGGTCCGATTCTGATAAGTATCCATGGAAATAAAATCGCTTTAGGAAGAGGGGTTGCTTCTAATGTATTGGTTGAGGTGAATACATGAGAATTGCATTGTTAGGACAGCCAAATTGTGGAAAGAGTACTATTTTCAATTCCGTTGCAGGCTATAAAGCTATTACTTCAAATTTTCCAGGAAAGACAGTTACCTATACTGTCAGCAAAATGACTTTTCAGGGAACAACCAGTGAGATAGTCGATTTGCCAGGAACTTATTCACTTACATCATTTGATTCGGCTGAACTGGAAACACGAAAATATTTACTTAGGGAAGATATCGATGTTGTTATAAATGTTATAGATGCTTCACTTTTAGGAAGAGGACTTGAGTTAACCCTGCAGTTGTTAGAGTTGAATTTACCGACAGTAATTTGTTTAAATATGATAGATGAAGCCGAAGGTAAGGGTATTATTATCGATGATGAAAAACTATCTGCTACTCTGGGAGTACCGGTGGTTAAAACAGTTGCCCTTAAAGGTCTGGGTTTAGACCATTTATTTAAGACCGTTATTGAAATGGGATCAAATCCTATTTTAGGTAAATCTCTGACTTTTAGCAAAGATGTTGAAGATGTGATAGAGGAATTAATAGATGAGTTAAAAGTTAACGATTTCGAACAGAAATTTAAAGTTCCTATGCGATTACTTGCAATAAAGCTTCTGGAGAATGATCAGTATTTTGTTGAAGAAGTAAAGAAATTTGATGCCAAATTCATCAAAAAAGTAAAGAATGGGCAGGATAAGCTTGAGCAATGTAGGGCACGTTCTTCAGATGTGGTTATATCTTCAGAGCGGCATCATCTTTCCATGGATATTTACGAATCTGTAGTCACAATTACCAAACCCAAAATTCATATAAAAAATTATCTTGACAATGTCTTTATGCATCCCATTCTTGGTTATATTTCTCTTATTGCTATTCTGTATCTATTTTTCAATTTTGTATTCTATTTAGGAAATATGATTGAAGATCCAATGTTGGATTTCTTTTATCAATTTATTCCGGCAATAGAAGCGAAATTGGGACATAATCCTTTATTATTCAATATTGTAAGTGGAGTTATTCAGGGTATTGCGGGAGGTATTGCCATTGTACTACCATATCTTTTTCCTTTTTTACTGGGTTTAGCTTTTTTGGAAGATGTTGGCTATTTACCAAGAGTTGCCTTTTTAATGGATGCCTTTTTACATCGCATTGGATTACATGGAAAAGCAATTATTCCCCTTATACTGGGTTATGGTTGTACTGTACCAGCAATAATGGCAACACGTATTTTAGAATCTGAAAGAGACCGCTTTATTGCCAGTATTTTAACAACCATGATACCATGTGCTGCCAGAATTACTATTATTTTTGGCTTAGTAGCTTTTTATCTTGGTCCAAAGGCTGCGATGTTTGTATATATATTAAATATTGTAGTTGTTGCTATCTCAGGGAAGATTCTTTCCCGTATGATGCCAGAGATTACTCCAGGTATGATTATGGAGATACCTTCTTATCATATTCCTTCTATTAAAGTTTTATTGTCTAAAGTATGGTTGAGAATGAAAGAATTTATCGTAGTAGCATGGCCACTGTTAATTGTAGGTAGTATAGCATTAAGCTTATTACAGTACTGGAAATTAGAATCTTTTATCAATAAACTTATATCTCCTGTCACTCTCCTGCTTGGGTTGCCTGTAGCGGTAGGGGTAACACTTATTTTTGGAATCTTGAGAAAAGAGCTATCCATGATTATGCTGGTTCAAGCATTGGGTGTTACAAACATCAGTCTGGTTATGAGTGCCGCTCAAATTATGACCTTTACTATCTTTGTGCTCTTCTATGTTCCTTGTGCGGCAACAATTGCAGTATTGATGAAAGAGATAGGCGGAAAAAGGACTGCATTTGCAACAATATTTACTTTCATAATAGCTATTGCACTGGCAACAGCAACGCGTTACATTTACAGTGTTTTCTCTTAAACCGACGGGCAAAACATGTTAGCTTTAAAACATTTAATGTATTAAAAAATATTTAAGGATATAAAAATACCTATTCTTTTTCTGTGTCAGGCTCATCTTCTTTGTCTGTCTCTGAAGCCTGTTTTTCGGCTATAGCGGTATGTCTGGTTTTTTTAAGGTGTGATAAAATGTTGAATAAAGAACTGGTTATTAATCCAGCAATAAAAGCTAATATTAGAATCAGGGCTAAAGAACTTTCTGCCCTCCAGAAGAGGAAGCTTACTGTTATCGGAACAGCATTTTGAAGTGCAAAAATAACTGCCAAGACAGCTATTAAAGCAGCTATTAATAAAAATATTTGCATAATACCCCCTCTAATCTTCTTACAGGTTTTAAAAACTATAAAAATATATTTTTATATATTAAAAAACAAGACAGTTTATTTCGATAAAAAAACGGTTTGAGTTGGATAGGCAAATTTTATAGAACGTTTTTCAAATTCTTCTTTTATTCTATAATTGATTTCCTGTTGAATATTCATATATTGATTGTAATCCCGGCTATTTACATAATATACTACTTCAAAATTAAAGCCTGAATTACCAAAAGATGAAAAATGGGCTCTATCCAATGTTGCTCCATTTATTTGTCGTAAAATATCTTTAATTATATCCGGAATTTCTTTTAATTGCTCTAAAGTGGTCTGATGTATTACTGAGAAACTGAAAGCAATCCTTCGTTTCTTCATGCGTTTAAAATTACGCAATCTGGAGTTGACCAGATTTGTATTGGAAAAAATTATTTCTTCTCCTCCTAAGCTTCTGATACGGGTAGTTTTAATTCCTATATGTTCGATTGTTCCTGAAAAATCATCAATGCTTAAAAAATCACCAAGTTCAAATGGACGGTCAAAAAATATAATAAAGTAACTGAATAAATCACCTAAAATATTTTGTGAAGCCAGAGCAATGGCGATACCACCAATACCTAATCCGGCTAAAAGAGCGGATATTTGTACACCTAAATTATCTAAAAAAACAATAAAAGCGATTGACCATAAGATAATTTTCAGGAATGTCTCTATACCTCTTAAAGCGGTTATTCTTGTGCTATCCTTCTCCTTTTTAATCCAATAATTATCCAGAAAATAAGAAAAAAGAGAAATAATAAATTTTACAATATAAAATATGAATAAGGCGATTATTATGATATTGAAATATCTTTCTATAACAATTGGGATTTTTAATTGATAAAAGCTGAAATAAAAAGCAGCAAAATAAAGAAGATTAATAAAAGGTTTTATTTTTTCCTGAAAAGCATCAATAAAACCATCGTCGATTTTTGTAGTTTTCTTACTGGCCATTGTTACCAGTATTTTTAATAAAAAATTCTTTAAAAACATTATAGTTACTAGAGCAACTATAAAAATTAATAATGCAACCAAATAATCGATTACTCTATTTTGCAGGAAAACCTGTTGAAAAAAACTGTTAATCATGTCTTTTGTCCAATATAATTTTAGATAATTTAAAAATTTGATATAATTCTAAACAAATCTTTTTGTGCATATTAAGCTACGGATAGATTTGATTAAATAACAGATCAGCAATAGATTGTTCTAAGTCTTTTAATATCTTATATTCATCAAGAGCCATGCCTCTTTCTCCCAGTGCCAGATAAGTAACACCAAGACCATAATGGGCGTAAACGTAATCAGGCTTAAGACGAATAGCTTCGTGAAAAGATTTTTTTGCTTTTTCAAAATCTTTTATTTTGCAATATACCCAACCCAAAGCATAGTAAGAATCAACATCATCTTTATTATTCTCTATTGCTTTAAGAAAGGTTTCAGCTGCCTTTGAATATTCTTCTTTTTCAGTATAAGCCCAACCTAAATTATAGTAAACATCTGGATAATCAGGATTGAGTGAAATAACTTTTTCATATGCTTCAATGGTCTTATCAAATTCTCTGCAGCTATTATAAAACCAGCCCAGGTAATAATAAGCATCGATAAATTCCTTATCCCTTTGAACAGCTTTTTTTAACGATTCAATGGCTTTATTGTAATTCTCCATTTTTTTGTATATCATTCCGATTTGATAGAAAATTTTAGCTGATTGCTCGGGGAGATAATGAGCAGCTTTTTCAAAAGCACTCAAAGAATCTTCATCTTGCTCCAAAGACTGATAAATTTCTCCTAATGCATAAAAGGCTTCACCATAATCTGGTTTTATTTTTAATGATTGGTTTAAGGCTTGTACGGCTTTATCCTCTATACCGAGCATTTTGTATCCAATACCCAAACCATAAAACGAGAGGAAGTCATCCGGATTGAGCCTCAAGGCCTGTTGGAAAGAATCTATAGCGGGAAAGGGTCTTTCTAATCTTAAAAAAATCAGTCCCAAGCTGTAATGTGCTTCAGCAAACTCAGGATCAAGTCTAATTGTTTCTTTAAATGCATCAAGTGCATTTTCATATTCCTCCAATTCGAGCTCAACAATACCAAAATTATAGTATGCTGATAAATACTCAGGCTTAAGATTAATGGCATTCTGATAATATATTTTTGCTTTTTCTAATTGGCCAGTTAACCGGTATATAGTAGCAATCTGGAAATGTGCTTCAGCATATTCAGGGTCTTCATTCAATATTGTACGAAAAATTTGCAATGCCTTGATGTATTCTTTCTCAATTTCTAAAAGATGAACTCCTTGAAAATAAAGCTCATCCAGCGATTCTTCCCCATCCATAGCAAATGAAGACAAGGAAATTATCAATGGTATTATTGAAAGAAATATTACGATAAAACAATTTAAGAATTCTCTATTATACTTTTTCATACTATACCTCTGGTGTTTTAAAAGGATTTCGATAATAATACAATAGTTATTACTAGAAAAACTATTAAGATTATAAACAAAGGTAACTGTAATGAATTTGTTGATTTATGGGCCAAGATTAAAAGTACTTTATTAATAATACTACCATAATCTAGTATATTTATATAATATTTATTTACCTTTCTTTTGTAATTATTTTTAAAATTAACTATAAATTTTTAAAACTAAATAAACATTGCTGTTCATAGAGGTTTTTATTTTTATGATTGTCAGAAAAAATTGAAAAATAAGAATCAATTAGAAAAGAAAGCACCTTTTATTTAAAAAAATTAAAACGATAAGCTATATCAATATAAGCTATATCAATATAAAGATAAATAAAAAGAATATAGAAAATATAGGTGATCAGATATCAGTTTTTTATTGACAAATAGGAATTAATACTATATTGTAATTATTAAGAATAATCTTAAAAGTTATAATAAAACATATTAAACAAAATTTAACATAGATGAAAGATGAACAAAAAATTTTATTACTCGTAGACATGTAATAAAAGGAGGTAACCATAACGCTGGAACAGATAACATCATTTTGTAAGGAAAAACTTGAACAATGTGGATTCAGGATCACACCACAGCGTATCAGCATTTTTCGCTGTTTAATCGAATCACATGACCATCCTTCCGCAGAAATGGTATATAATAGATTAAAAAAGAATTTTCCTAATATATCATTCGATACAGTTAATCGCACCCTTCTCTGTCTTCTGGATAAAGGATTAATCAGATTAGTGGAAAGTGGAAATGGGCCCAGACGTTTTGATGCTGACCTGAACCGACATCATCATTTCCGTTGCTGTGGGTGTAAAAAAATTATTGATTTTGATTGTTCGGAATACGACAGTATTTCAATTCCCGAAGATATACTTAGCAAATTTAAGGTTTTCAGGCAGGAGATTGTTTTAGAAGGTCTATGTTCGGATTGTATTTCAAAGAAAACTCATAAAAAAATTATCAACTATAATGTATAATGTGAAAAACTTTATTTATGAAAAATCTAAATGACTTAAACTTTCTTAATTAATTTATATTATTTTAAATAATAAAAGGAGGTTTCCAAAATGGGAACAAAAGGAAGAGAAATAGTAAGAATGGATGTAAATGAATTAATAAAAGTGTTGAATAAGGCGCTTGCAGATGAATGGCTTGCCTATTATCAGTATTGGATCGGAGCAAAAGTAGCTAAAGGTAAAATGAGAAATGCAGTAGTAGCAGAATTAGAAGAACATGCATCTGAAGAGCTTGAACATGCCGGAATGCTTGTTGAACGAATTCTGCAGTTGGGTGGTACTCCTCTTTTAAAACCGGAAGATTGGTATAAAGAGACGAACTGTAAATATGAGATTCCTGATAATCCCAAAGTACAAGTATTGCTTGAACAGAATATTAGAGGCGAACAATGTGCTATTGAGGTATACAATAAATTAGTTAATATGACCAAAGATGTTGATCCAATCACTTATAACATGGTTTTGGAGATTTTGGAAGATGAAGTTGAACATGAAGAAGACCTGGAAGCACTATTAGAAGATATAGAGATGAAGTAAAGTAGCAAATATTTGGAATATGGTAAATTACTGCTGGAATGAAATATTAAATATTCTAAATTATTTAAAAAAGATTAATTAATGAAGAGGTAAAATATGGCTCAACAGTATGAAATTTATAAATGTAATTTATGTGGGAATATAGTAGAAGTCTTGCATGGTGGAAAAGGTGTTTTAGTTTGCTGTGGAGAACCAATGGTATTAATGGAAGAACAGACTGCTGAACAGGTTTATGAAAAGCACGTCCCTGTAATTGAAAAGACAGAGAACGGAATTAAAGTCAAAGTCGGTTCTGTACCACATCCAATGGAAGAAAAACACTACATTGAATGGATTCAGGTAATTACAGATAATGGAGCATGCAAGAAATTTTTAAAACCTGGTGATAAACCTGAGGTTGAATTTGTTGATATAGAAGGAATTAAAAAAGTTAGAGAATTCTGTAATATCCACCTTTTATGGAAATATGAAGTATAGGTATAAGAATAGCTGTAGGGGCAGGACTATCCTGTCCCTACAGCTATTAATTATTATAGAAAAACTAATCTTTCTGAATGGATATAAATAGATGAATTTTAGGATAAAAAGGAACATAAATTTAAACATTTTTATTGCAGGAAATTTTACTGAAAAGTTTTTTTATATTCTTATTAATTCACTGTTTATCCTGTTAATACTGCTGTTTATAAAACATAGTTTTTCTTATGCTGCAGAAGATAGCAATGTTTTGATATATTCTGATTTAAATTATTGTAACTATAATGGCAATGATGGACCGGATATGGCTGATTGTTTTTCTGAAAGAAAAAGCCATTTATTAGACATATATCAACCCAAAGCATGTCACTCCTGTCCGGTAGTAGTATATGTTCATGGAGGAACCTGGACTTTGGGTGATAAGGGTAAGTGGGGTAACCGGGCAAAAGCATTTACCTCACATAATATTGTCTATGTAAGCATTAATTATCGTCTGGCACCCGACTATCAATTCCCGGCAAACGCTCAAGATGTTGCCAGAGCTTTTTCCTGGGTAAAAAATAATATAGCTGATTATGGTGGAGATCCTGAACAAATATATCTTTTAGGCCATTCGGCTGGTGGGCACCTATCTGCAGTAATCGCTCTGGAAAATAGTTTTTTAACAGAATTTGGGTTGACTCCATCAGATATTTCAGGAATTATTGGATTAGATAGTGCAGCATACTACCTTCCCTCACTTTTTATTGCAGAACCAGAGAATCAATTCATGCTTTCCTGGGCATTTGGGGAAGACCTTGAAGATCTAGAAAAAGCATCTCCTATAAACTATATTAAAAAAGAGGAACCTATTCCACCTTTTTTATTACTGGTTGCTGGTGGTCGTGAAGTGTCTGTAGCTGTTAATAATTCCTTTTACAAGAAGCTAAAAGAGAATGGCTGTAATGTTACCTTGATTCAATTTGAGGACAAAGATCATGTTACTATAGATAATGAGCTGGGAGAAGAGAATGACCCAGTATTCCCCTTGATTCTTAATTGGTTGAAAGAGAATTGACCTTAAAAATGAATAAATAAATTACTGATAATTAAACCAGGAAAAGATATAGAGCCAGCCGCACTATAACTGCTACTATAATCGTTGCCAGCAGCGTTGGGAGGATTCCCTGCCTTTGCATTTCATTTGCCAGCAAACCAGGTATTATATAACCAATACTCTGTAATTCTACGCCTGTAACCGGCAATTGGAACAGAAACCGCTCAATGAACCATTTTACAATAAAACTCATTAGGATCATACTCAAAAAACGTCTTTTACCGTATAAAATAAGATAGTTAGACAAAAATTGTACTATATAGTAAGTAATTATTGCAATGATGATAGTTATTATGATTCGCAATGGCTGATTGATAAAAAGAGCTATATATCCTGGCACTACTATTCCTCCAGGAGAAATTCCAACCAGTTCATAGAATAAAAAACCTATTACAATACCAATACTAATGGCTTGAAATATCATAATTTTTCTCCCTGTTCTCTTAAGTACTCCATTAATTTTAAACCAAACCCACGGGTATTGCCCAGTCCGTAGACCAATCCTGATTTCTCAATAAACTTAAATAGCTGTTCAATATTATGGTTGATATCATCTTTTTCTTTAAGAATGGTTATCTTTTCAGATGCATACCCAGATTTCCTTAAATAGTGATAACTGAGTTTATTATTTTGCCCGATTAAAAATATATGATCCACAAGAATTTCTTTACTTAAGATTTGGGCAAACTGAGTTATTCTGGTAATGCGGTCACCACGATTATTGAGTATAGCAAAATTAGTAGAAGTAATAACTTCTTCTGGAAGCAAATGTTTTGTCTGATCCCTAATTAATATAATAGATTCACGGTCATTGGCGGCAAATGCATTAATAAACCAGAGCATCTTCTCCTCACGTTTTAGTTTATAAATGGTCAGGGCGCCAGGATCTGGCTTTGCTTTTAATATACCCTGCCAGCATATATCTTCATCAATATTTAAAAGTCTTCCCACCTGTAAGGCGATGGCAACATTATCCTTAAAAAAGAAATTATCTGATTCTAAATTTTTTGGTAGAATCACATTTTCCGGTTCAACAAGAATGCAGTCAGTATTTAATGATTTTGCCTGTTTTCGAAACAATGATATAAAATTTCTTTCAGCGGTAACCAGAATACTGTTATATGGTATAGTAGATTTCAATGCATTTGCGGCATCTTCTAAAGCAGGCCCATAGACATCCTGATGGTCCTCTCTAATATTTGTAATCACACCAATAGTAGAATAAATTATTCTATGTTCACTAACCCATTGAGTTTCAGGGTGAACAGCCATACATTCCATAACAACGGCATTGCAATTCCTTTGAGAAGCCTTTTTAATAAAACGTTTTTGTTCGATAATATTAGATGGGCCTCTTCTCTTGATTAGTTCTTCCTCACCATTCTCAAGTATGATTTTAGGGCTGGTACCGGTAGTCTTTGCCAATACTTGATATCCAGCCTCCCTCAAAATAGCTGCTATTAGTCGAACTGTTGTCGATTTACCACGGGTGCCATTAACATGAATTCTAACCGGGATGCTGTTAATTCTTTTTTTATGATAATAATTTTCTAAAATCCCCATTAATAACAACAGAATAGTAAGGGAGAAAATAATATACATTATAAAGTCTTCCTTTTTACTGGCTTTATCACCTGTCTATAATGTTATATGAAAGCAGGTATGTTGTAAAGGTAGAAAAAGGCACTATTAGTACTTATGAGAATGATTTAAAATTCAAACAAAAAACCCGCTTTGTTTAAAACAAAGCGGGTTTGAAAGGAGGTATAAAAATGAAAAGAATATTTAATGGTTTTTATTTCTTAATTCCAAAACCAGAAATATTATAGCACGATTATTATTCTTGTCAATAGCAGTGTAAAAATATTTTTTATTGTTAATCTTCATTGTCCTGAGTGTAGGAATCTTCTATGATCTCGGCATCAACTACAGTTTGAGAATCTCTCTGTTTTTGGTTTGTAGTTTTTTTATAAGAAGATGTTTTTCCATCAAATGGTTCCAGAGGAATAATCAACCAGGCAATAATATAGACAATCACTCCACCTCCACCAAATAAAATCGCTAACACTGTAAACAATCTTATAATAGTAGAATCAATGTTAAAGTACTCTGCTATCCCACCACATACTCCGGCAATTTTACTGTCTTTTCTGGAGCGATATAATTTTTTCATCAACTAGCCTCCCCAAAATTATTAACTCAGTAATCCAAGAATAATTAAATCAGTCGCCTCTTCTTCGTTTAAACCTCTAGCCATTAATGTCTGTAGTTGTTTGGAGTCAACACTGCCTAGAGCTGCCTCATGTGTAATATGGGCTTTAGGGTGATTAACCTCTACAATTGGTGTAGCACTGACAATAGCATTGTCCTTAATAATTTCAGTACAATCAATATGTCCCCGGGCATAAGCCGCAGATGCTATCAATTTGTTATATACTTCAGCTCTGGCATTACCAGTTGCTGCAACCCGTGAGCTTAAAAAACCACGAGCACCTTCTCCTGCAAGATGAGCCGTTTCTCTGATTTTTATCAAATCATCCTCTTTACCACTAATACGGGAAATCATTTCTAAAACACTGTTTTTTTCACCAATAGCTTCATAATCTATATCAATAAGACCAGCACGCCCTTTAATTAATTCAAATTCTGAGTAAAAACGTGCACCTTCTGAGAGGTAGATTTTAGTATGAGGGAATACTTTGACACCACCATGAAAACCATGAATATGTCTTTCCAGATAGCGGTAATTGGCATTCTTCCCAACTTTAATAGTTCCATCCATGATATGCTGTATATCAACTGCATTGGGGAAAGCACAATGGGACAGGAAGGAGGCAGAAGCATTTTCCTGAATCTCAGTTATTATTACCATTTTCTGAATGCCTTGTTCAGGTATCATACCAAAACACATATGTACCGGCTTATCAATTTTTATATTTTTTTCAACAATTGTATAAACTTCAATATGATCATCGAATTCTTTAAAATCAACCTTCAACCCTGGTAGAAGATGGGATTGTACTAATTTATGATGATGAATAAAGACATGTGCTATATCTGGTTGATTAAAAATATCATCAGTTTCTGTAATATGAGCCATTTCCCTGGTTAAGTCTAAATCGTTATTATTCAAGGCGTACACCTTCTTTATCTGGATTATTCTTATGCTTACATGGCAGGCATTTATTTTCAAAATAAGGTATTATTTTTTTAGCTGTTGATTTTTCCAGTATTTCTCCATTACAAAACAGAAAAGCATGGTCAGATTGTCTCAATACTGCTAAACTGTGTGTGATAAGTATAATAGTCTTTTTTCTTTCCTTCTCTTCTTTAATTACTTCAAAGATCTTATCCAGTGTTCCTACATCGATACCAGAATCAGGCTCATCGAGCAATATCAGATCTGGATCCATGACTAATATAGAAGCCAATTCTACCTTTTTCCTTTCTCCCCCGCTTAAAGTTTTGTCAACTGCGCGACCTGTATATTCATCAGGTTCTAAACCTACTCTCACCATTTGTTTAGTGATGAAATCATTATCTTTATGGACAGCAGCAGCTTTTAAAAAATCTTTAATAAGCAGTCCTTCATATCGGGCAGGCTCCTGCCAGCCAAAAGTGATGCCCATTCTGGCACGTTCATCAATCTTAAGTTTACTGATATCTTTTCCTTTGAAATATATACTGCCGGTATGGTGTCTATAACCTTCCAACCCCATTATAGTAGAGGCTAGTGTTGATTTACCGGCACCGTTGGGTCCGACAATTGCGTGTACATAGCCCTCCCAGATTTCCATATTTATATTTGTTAATATTTTTCTTCCGTTCAGCGTGAGAGACAAATCTCTCACTTCAAGAATATTTTCCATATAATAATCATCACATCCTTAATGTTAAAATACTAAGAAACTTAAGAATATTTATACGGTTCATACTGTTTCTGATTAAATATAGCATACTTGTTAAGTGTATAGCAATATATATTGCTCTGTTTCTTAAGAGGCACAGAGTGTTTTCTATTCCATATTTTTATTCTATAATATGGAAGATACAATTTTCCAAGAAAATGTTAAAATTTATCAGGAAACACAATTATTTTTATTAA
>JAXGTM010000011.1:0-22385 GCA_040774925.1 Atribacterota bacterium
ATTGATCGTTTTTTGCGATTACTTTTTCTAATTGCTTTAAGCTGTATTGGGGAGAAATGATTGCTCTCCAATATAAGAGTGCAGCAATAATTACTACAACCAAAAAAAGTAGATAAAAAAACTTTCTTTTCATACAGTTACCTTAAAACGATATTTATAATTGTTGTTTATTCTGAAATGACTGGCTTAACCATTTTTGTATAGTCTATTATGACTAAGGCAGAAAATTCTAATTTCCTGCCTTAGTCATAATAACACCTTTTATCAGTCTGGTTATAGATATTGATTAAAATAGATACTATTGATTAAATCTAATCCTGTCTTGCGATGTAATTTACTTACAAAAGCGTATTATTAGTTAATCTATTTTAATTTTAACTCATCTAACAATGGCAGCAGCTCAGTAGCAATATAAGCTACTGATGGGCCTCCGCCCATAAATACTGCAACACTAGCTGCTTCTAATATTTCCTCTTTACTGGCTCCTTCTTTTACTGCTTCCGCTGTATGAAATTGGATACATGGTTTACACCTGATTGCTATACCTATAGACAATGCCATTAATTCTTTTATTTTACGGCTTAACACCCCATCTTTAACACATTCCTGGTCTAATTTCATAAAGTAATTCATTACAGAAGGTACTTCTTTTCCCAGTTGTTCCAGCTGTTTTGACATCTTTTTAATTTCTTCAGTCATTCTTTATTTCTCCTACTTTGTTTTATTTATAATTTTAATTAATAATTGTTATTATATATTATTTTATATATATATTTATTCACACTGTGTTGTATTCTATTAAAGCACTTCCTAATATCAGCGGCTAATCTTTGATAAATTTACATAAGCGGAAGTAGTCTCACCAGGATAAACCCATAATTCATCTATCCAGGTACGGAATCCATCTTTAATCACGGTGACTTCGTAGCTTCCTTCTTTTAACCCGGTGATTGTTTTAACTTGATTTGCAGTAGTTGTAATCATTTGCTTACCATTTATAAATACCTTTGCACTACTTTCATTGCAATTGATAGAAATAGCACCTTCCCTTATTATTGGTCTCATAGTTACATTAATATGGTATATTTGACCAGAAACTAAATTTACCATAGTAACATAGTCCTGGTAATCGTCTTTTGTTATTCTTAGTTCGTAACTTCCTTCTTTGATATTATCAATAGTTACACTCTTATTGGCAGTTGTTGTTTTAAGGTACTTCCCATCAAGATAGATTCTTGCATTACTGATATCGCTGATAATTTCAATACTGGCAGTACGTTTAATCTTTTCTAAATTGACTGTTAACTGAACCCTTTGATTTGGTTTTACTTCAACTCTTTGTGACCAATCGATATATCCGCCTAAGTTTACCCTTATATCATGGAAACCTTCAGGAATCTGTTCCAGTAAAACACTTCTATTTTTTTCGGTCAAACCTTTGTATTGACCATCCAGGTAAATCTCAGCATTATTTTCATTGCTGCGCACCGAAATAGAGCCATAACGCTGTAAACTGGTCAGGTTGGCTTGAACGATGGCAGTACGGTCTGGATTAATTAGAATGGTTCTTGTCCAAACCTGGTAACCTGGTAATTCTACTCTTGCTACATACTCACCAGCACGAATCTGATCCATCAGCAGAGGGGTTCTACCAGCATAACGGTCATTCAAATAAACCTCAGCACCTTCTGGTGATGAATCGAGACGTAACTTCCCGGTTTCTCCTCTACGGTCTACGACCTGATAATGGAGTATATCACTGCTTACCCACCTCTGAGATGGTAAGCCTGTTAAGATTCCTCTTATTCTTTGAGTAAACCTATCCATCCTCTCATCAATTTTGGGAAACAATTCTTTATCAATTAATCTTTCTAATGTTCTTGTAATTATAACTGGTTCAGATGTAGCAAATCCTTGAATATACTCACTGCCTGATTCGCTTCCAATATCTACTATTCCATCAATATTATATTGTTTGTTAGCTTCTACAAAATGGTCTTTCTGGTTCTGATTTGGAAAGAGAAGAGTAATATTTCCAAAACTATCGTAGCTAAATATTGCAACATATGCATTTCTTGAAGAACGGAAACTTACCCTGATACTCTCACCAGGAGCATAAGTAGCACCAGTTCCTTTATCCAGTCTTAGTGACAGAGAAAAATCGGGTCTAGGATTAATAATCTGAATACTTCTTTTTAAATCTTCCTGTGCGCTAACTGAAATAATTAAAGACAAAAGTAAAGTAAGCATTAAAACTGAAACCATGGCTAGTAATAAAATTGAGTCTTTTTTCTTTTTATCGATATTTATATGTTTTTTTAAATTAAGTGAATTCATATTTACTCCTTTCTCCATGAATAATATTTATTCTAATTAATATTTTGATGTCATAAAAGTATTGGGATATTCAAATTTTCCCTCTACTCTTTTATAAATCTCCTTTATTTACAGTTATTCATAAAATCGTAAAATTAAATTATTTATTTTTTATATGAGACTTGAACAGGTTAAATTATTATAACATAACTGTAACTACATTCCTATTTTAAAGAGTTAATTATTAATCTTTCATTTCCTAAATGATAAGAATTGACAGAACCATTTTTATGATATTTTATCATTCTTATTAAATAAATAATTTAATTTTATAAAAAATTTGATAAAATGAATAACTTTATGAAACTTATAACATAAAAACAATTGACAAAAGTTATCATTTTTAATATTCTGAAGGTAATATTGACATTGTTAAGCATTGTTTATAATGACTTCAGCAATAAATCGCAAAAATATTTGTTGTTTATTGTACATCAGAAAGGAGGTGTAATATTTTGAATAAAAGTGAATTGATTGATAAATTGTCTTATGAGAGAGGGGTAACCAAAGCTCATGCTAAAGCTGCTGTTGATAGTATCTTTGATATTATCTCAGAAGCTCTAGCAAGAAAAGAATCTGTTAGGTTAGTTGGTTTTGGAACTTTTGGAGTTAGAGAAAGGGCTGCCAGAACTGCACGTAATCCCAGAACTGGCCAAAGTTTAGAATTACCTGAAGCAAATGTTCCATTTTTCAAACCCGGTAAAGAATTAAAGGATAGAGTAAACCAATAACCTATACAACAGCGAAAAATATTAATAAATAATGTATGTATAAATAAAAACAGGTCTGTAGAAAATGCAGACCTGTTTTTATTTATTTTCATTAGCGATAGGATTTGCTTTACTGTCTTTATCAGACATTTGAATACTCATAATATTTACGTCTACTGATTTTACTAAAAGACCCGTTTTTTCTTCTACTTCTTTTTTCACTATAGCTTGAATATTCTTAGCTAAATCTATGATAACAGAACCGTATTCAACAATAACTGAAATATAAAAGGATACATTTTTATTTTCCCCTAAATCTACTTTAATTCCTTCCTCTATTTCTTTTACACCTAATAAAGTTCCAAAACCACTTTTAGAATGAGCAAATAGACCGGCAACACCTGTAATATTACTCACAATTCTACTAACAACCGTGCCTAAAACCTCTGTAGAGATATTAATTTCTCCCATATTATCACATTTATTCTTTTCGGAAACCTTCTGTGAATCCACTATATCCTTAGTTGAAGCTTTTTCAGAAGATATTTTATTATCTTTTTCTACCTTTTCTTCAACTTCATGATTATCGGGTTTGTTTTCATTTTCTTGCATAACAAATTCTCCTTATAAAATTTTGTTGTTACTGTACTTTATTATGTACAACAAACTTATCCATTGGGAGTAACAAGTATTTTTATTGCAGTTCGTTCATCCCCATTGATTTCTACATCTACAAAAGCTGGGATACATATAAGATCAACACCACTGGTAGCAGTATAACCTCTGGCAATCGCTATTGCTTTTATTGCCTGATTCACCGCCCCTGCACCTATTGCCTGCAACTCAACCTTCCCTTTTTCCCTGATAACTCCTGCCAATGCTCCTGCAACTGCTTTTGGACTTGATTTTGAAGATACCTTTAACAATTCCATTTAAAGCCTCCTATTACTATTATACTGACGTTTATTCTAATAATAGTGTGAGTTGATTGCTTTATCTTTGCCTTGATTATCCTTTATTTGATACGTATTTTTAAGAACATAAATTTTAGACCTATATATACCTCCTCTCTATAAAGCTAAAACCTTCACAACCAAAACTTTTTGTTACCTATTATTATAACAAATTTAGTTCATAAATGACAATTTTAGATTGCTTATTAGAATAATTTTTGAGGTTACAGTTTATAACTTTGTATTAACATTTTTATCTGTTGATATTGTTCGCTATTTATATATGGTGAATAAAAAGGCATTAAGGCATCGTTATGAAGCAAAGGATCAACAGGTTCTTCCCATCCATATTCTTTTATAATTTCTTTCCACATTTTCGTTTCAGGAATAGGAGAATATTTAGCAAGATATGGCCTGACACCATTATCTATCACCAATTTTACTGAATCAATAATACTTTGGAAACTCTGTCCGGGTAAACCAATTAACAAATACACTCTAATATTTTCAGGTAGAAATCCGCCCCTTAATAAAGTTTGGATTGCATTAATGAAGGAAACATTGTCAACCTTGTTACCTGTTTTCTTTTGCAAAACAGGATCAGAAGTCTCAAATCCTAACCAAATTTTTCTAAAACCACATTGTGACATTAATTCTGCTACCAGAGGGGTAATTAATTTAGCATGAACAGCATTGGGTGTGAAAAAGTTAATATTTTGTTTTTTCTTTTTAATTATCTTCAATAACGGAAGGAAATTCCTTTCGGCATTTTCCAAAAGAGCATCATCATAAAAGACAAACTTATCAATACCTTTTAATGTTTTCCAGTAAAATACCTCTTCAGCTACTTTCTCCGGATTACGGAACTCTAATCTAGAATTCAGAATATGTGAAGCGCAATAGGTACACCTGTTGGAACAGCCTCTCGAAGTTATCAGGCAAACATAGTCTAATGTCTGATATAAATCCCATGCTGGATAAGGATATGATTCTAAATAATTAAAGTCTATATCTTCAGATGAAATTATATTTTCCCTACAGCCAGTTATTTTTTGTAACAAGGGAATCAGCTGTTCTAATTGTGAATTTTTTAAGACATAATCAGCTTTAGAATGGTTAATTGCATGTTGATAGCATAAAGTAGCATAGATTCCTCCTAAAATAACCGGGCAATCAGGATAATATTTTTTAATAATCTCAATGGCTTTAAATACGCCTGGATACCAATAGGTCATTATGGAGGTAATCAAAACCGCATCAGGTTTTGGATAATTCAGTAACTTATCTTCGAATTTATTTTCTTCAATTCCATACCGGTAATAATTTCTTGGAATGTGCTTTAAAGAATCTGGCTTAGGCATTTTTTCTTTGTAAAAAGGACCTCTACCATCTTCATTGCTTTTTAAATGACTATTATCTGTTTCCTGCCGGTCCATACAATCAATTAAATTAATATCATAACCGATTTCTCTTAAAACACCTGCAATATAAAGCAGTCCTAATGGTTTTGACCAAAAATCATAGGCAGTAAAATCATATACCCATGGATTAATCAGCAGCAGTAATGGTTTTTTCTTCATTTCCTTCGTTAATTACCTTCTTAAATATTTTTCTTTGTATTATCTTTTAAAATTATATCTATATAATAGCACTTTTTCTATGAAAAATAACAGCTGTAAATAGCTATTCCTATATGGCTTTATAATGATTCTCGTTAAATATTATGTAACTCATACTCATCAGTTTCCGTTTTTTAAACATCATTCCCAGATTGACAAATGCATCAAAAGGTTATACAATTCCCTAGAAAAAAGAACAATTGTATACCGAAAAAATTATAGTTTACATTTTAAATTATTAAATACCAATCAGTAAAAACTATTATCAGCTTCTGGAGGTTATGATTTGAAGGTTATAATTATTGGTGCCGGTAAAGTTGGCCTTCATATTGCCCAAACTCTTTCAAACGAAAATCACGATATTACTATAATCGACAAGAATGATGATATTGGACAGAATTTAGATAACAGTCTCGATATATTGGCTATTGTTGGAAATGGTGCAAATGAAAAAGTTCTATTACAAGCAGGTATCAAAGAGGCTGATATTTTTATAGCGGTCACGCGAGCAGATGAAATAAATATGATTGCCTGCATGATTGCTAAACAACATAATAGTTCTATTAACACTATAGCCCGTATTAGAAATTCTGAATATATTTATAACGATGCTCTTTTTAAAGAGAAGTTAAACATTGATTATGTTATTAACCCTGAAAGAGCTGCTGCTAAAGAAATAGTAAGATTATTAAAAACTCCTTCTAATGTCTGCGAAACACATGATTTAGCCGGTGGAATACTAACATTATTTGGTTTAAATATTGATGAAAATTGTCGATTTGTCAATAAAAAAATAAAAAATATTCCATTTGGAAAAAATACTATAATGACTGCTATATTTAGAGAGAATAATCTTATTGCGCTTTCCGGGAACCAGGAAATTCTGGTTGGAGACAGAATTTATTTGCTAACAAAAAAAGGGTATTATTCTGATTTGGAATTATTTTGCACTAAAAAGAATAATATTTTACAAAATGTCATTATTTTCGGTGGAAGTAATATTGGAATTCAAGTAGCCTCAATGCTGAATGAGATTGGTATAAAAAATAAACTGATAGAAATAGACAAACAAAAATGTGAGAATATTTCTGAATTATTACCACAAACTCTGCTTATTAATGGAGATGGTACGAATATAGATTTGTTAAAAGAAGAAGGTATTGAAAATACAGATGGTTTTGTTGCTGTCACTGGTTACGATGAAGAAAACCTATTGGTCTCTCTTCTGGCAAAACACCTGGGAACGAAAAAAGTTATTGCTAAAATTAGTAGAACTAATTATATTCCAATAGTTGAAAAAATTGGTTTTGGTTTAGATGCTGTTATAAATCCTCGACTGACTACAATTTCAGAAATATTAAGATTTCTCAAACGTGATGACCTTACAAATTTAACTTTACTGGAAGAAGGAGACCTGGAAATAGTAGAACTAATTGTTCACAAAGAGAGTAAAATAAACAACAAACCTTTAAAAATGGTATCATTTCCAAACAGTACTATTATTGGAGCTATCATTAGAGATCAAGAAGTAATAATCCCTCATGGAAAAGATTATATTACTGAAGGAGATAGAGTCATTATATTTGTTAAAGTAGCAGAGATTAAAAAGATAGAACAACTCTTTTATTGAAATGGAGTAATTAGCTTAATTGAAATTTAATAGTGTTCTACATATTCTTGGTATATTAATATTTTTTCTTGGTTTAAGTATGATATTTCCTTTATTGGTCGCATTTTACTTCCAGGAAACAACTGCCACATATGCCTTTTTATCCTCTATGCTGATAACCGTACTTGCTGGTTTATTATGTTATTTCCCTTTTAAAACTAAAAATGAAATCGGCAGAAAAGAAGGTTTTACAATTGTTACTCTGGGATGGGTAATTGCTGCAGTTTTTGGTGCTTTCCCTTTTATTTTCAGTGGAACAATACACAATTTTATTGATGCCTATTTTGAATCAATGTCAGGACTTACCACTACGGGAGCAACAATACTTATTTCTATTGAGGGGAATCCTCTTTCTATCTTATTCTGGAGGGACCAGATTCAATGGATGGGAGGAATGGGGATTATTTTATTAGTAATAGCAGTATTCCCTACCTTAGGAGTGGGAGGTATGCAATTATTCAAATCAGAAGTACCTGGACCAGAGCATGATAAATTAAAACCTCGTATTAAAGAAACGGCAAAATTATTATATATAGTATATATTATTATTTCTACCCTTCAGGTAGCCTGCCTTTATTTTGCAGGAATGTCTCTCTATGATGCAATTACGCATATGTTTGGCACCATGGCTACCGGGGGCTTTTCTCCTAAAAACCTGAGTGTGGGCCATTATAATAATGCAACTTATGATATTATAATAACTTTTTTTATGCTGGTTGCCGGGACAAACTTTACTTTACTCTACAAGGTTTTGCATGGTGATATAAAAAGTTTATTTAAAGATAGGGAATTCCAATTTTATATTGCCGTAATATTATTGTCTACTGTTATTATTACTACTCAGCTGCATATCTATATTTATCAATCAATTTTGACAGCCATCCGTTATGCTTCGTTTCAGGTAGTTTCTGTAATTACAACAACTGGTTTTATAACATCAGATTTTGATAAGTGGCCCGTTTTATCAAAAAGTGTTTTAATAATATTAATGTTTATAGGTGGCTGTGCCGGCTCTACCGGAGGTGCAATAAAAAATATTCGTGTTCTTATTTTACTAAAAAAGATTGGGCGTGAGTTCCAAAGAATTCTTCACCCACATGCTATCACTCCAATTTATATAGGAGGGAAAAAAGTAACAGATGAAATGTTAAGCCACGTAACTTCTTTCTTTCTTTTATATATTTTAATATTTGTATTATGTTCTTTAGCTATGACTGCTCTGGGATTAGATATGCTCAGTGCCATGTCATCAGTAGTAACTACATTGGGAAACGTGGGACCAGGATTGAATATGGTCGGACCAACTCAAAATTTTGCCTTTGTACCTACTTTAGGAAAAGTAATTCTTTGCTTTTGCATGCTTTTAGGCAGATTAGAAATTTTCACAGTTTTAACATTGCTAGTACCAGAATTCTGGAAAAAATAATTATTGCAAATAGATAGAGAAATTAATTACTCCCATTAGCTTTTAAAAATCAATCAAAAAATATTTTACTTTAAAAATTATTTATTTAATCCCTTTATAATATAATCTTTTTACCCACGTTTTTAATTTAGTCAATCATCCATAAGTTAGGGCATTGCAAAGGATATGCTTAATACAACACGCAGATTTAAAGTCTTCGAGAAACTTATAGTTGATGGTAAAGTAAATCATTTAGGAATAAACTGTAAATAAGGTAGCTATTATTACTTTTGGTTTAATCAATTCAAATATAATCTATATTAATTTACTAACCATCATACTAAAATGATATCTATTTGATATTAAACCATCCTATAAAAATGAGCTGTAATATTGCAACTCATTTTTATAGGATATAAGCTTTCTTTTAACCAATCATTTTCTCTGGTAACCATGTAATAATTTGTGGAAATATAGTACACAATATCAGGCAAAACACTATTATTATTATAAATGGGATCACTCCTTTGATAATATCATCCATTGTTACTCCTAATTCAGGAGGGGCGGTACCTCTGCAGACAAAGATTGACATAGCCATGGGCGGTGTCTGAAATGCCATTTGTAAATTAATACAGACCATCATGGCTGCCCATAATGGATCAAATCCTAATTTTACAAAGATGGGTGAGAAAACGGGAACGACGATAAAAACAATCCCAATCCATTCAATAAACATTCCTAACACAAATACGATGAGCATCACCATAGCAAATGCTCCCCATTTACCACCCGGTACCCCCATAATCAATTTTGTAACTACCTCTCCACACCCGGCACTCATAAATACACCCACGTAAGCATAACTCAAGCCTGCAATTAACAATACAAAGGCACTCACTCTGAGTACCTCAAAAGAACTATATTTAATTAATTCCCAGGTAAATTTCTTATAGATTATTGCAAGTATCACTACAGCTAAACTTCCCATCGCTGCTGCTTCAGTAGGAGGAGCTATTCCCGTATAAATAGTTCCTAATACTGCTATTATTATTATTAGTGTAGGTGCTACTGCTTTTATTAATTTAAGAGTCTTTTGCCTGTAAGTTGTTTTTTCTCTTTCTTCTAAAGGAATGGGTGGCCCCAGTTTTGGATTTAAAGCACACCTGATAGTAATATATGCAATATACAAACCTGAGAGAAGAAGTCCGGGGAATATTGCTCCCATAAACATTCTTCCTACTGAAACACCTGCCTGTGGACCATATACCACCAGCATAATGCTTGGTGGAATAAGGATCCCTAAAGTACCTGCTGCAACTATTGAACCTGAAGCAATGGATTTATCATAACCTCTTTTAACCATTGGGGCCAATGCTATAAGTGTAAGTATAGTGACAGAAGCTGTAATTGTTCCAAGGCAGGCAGCCAGGATAGTTCCCACAATTATTGTTACTACAGCCAAGCCCCCTCTGAATCCACTTAGCCATTCATATAAGGCTTCATATAAATCCTCAGCTATGCCTGAATTTTCCAGAATTACTCCCATAAAAGTAAATAATGGAACTGCCAGATAGGGATAATTTAGAGTTAACTCATAAAGCCTTGAATAGAGTATATTAAAAGTGATTTTTGGTCCGAATATTAAGGTACCTACCAAAAAAGCTACGCTTCCTATTACCATACCAATGGGAAATCCTGTTAAAACTAGTACTAAAACTCCTCCCAGCATTAAAAAGGTAATGATTTCTGGACTAAGTGCTATCAAGTGGCTCACCTCTTATTATAAAATAGATATTTCTAATAAAATTGGCTGTACCTTGAAGCAAAAGCAATAGTATACCTAAAGCAAAGATTGTTCTATAAGGGGCTGCCGGAGGATACCAGAACGTCGAAATCATCCTCTCTTTTATTTTCCACGCTTTAATTGCCCAATTCAATGATATTTGAAATAGTGCAATGAAGAGGGGAAAAAATAAGAAAAGAGAAGAAATCACATCAATATATGCCTGTTTTTTTGGAGAAAGTTTTCTATAGATTATATCAACTCTGGTATGGCAATCACATAAATAGTCATAAGCCCATCCGAAGACATATAGCGTGCCTCCAGCCATGCATAAAGTGTCATATGCCCATATGGTAGGCGCATTAAAAAAATGTCTTGCTATAGTGTCATATGCGCCCACCAGAATAAGGAGCCAGGCAAACCATCTTGCGCCGGAAGCAGCTAATTTACTTATCGAATCAATTATAGCCAGAATCTTTTTTAAAATTAGCATTTCCTTTTGACTCCTCTTTATTTATTAGAATAAGCCTCCCAATAGGCATTCATTGATTCTAAAGTATCACGGTATATCTGGTCTTCTTTGGCAGCTTTCTCGTCATAGTATTTCTTTGCAGTATTTGAAAGAGCTTCTTCTACCTCAACCGGTAATTTGTATACTTCACAACCATATTCTTTGAATTTGTCCAGAGCTAAAATGGATTGATAAACTAAAAATTCATGTTGAGCCTGAGTCCACTTATCAATCAAATCCTGTACAAGCTGTTTAAGGTCATCCGGCAATTTGTTCCAGGATTCTATATTAACATAAAAACACTGAGGATCACTCGGGGAACGAGTTGGAGAAAGAACAACATATTTAGCAATTTCATTAAAATGCATATCCCAATTAGAGGCTAAGGTGGAATACTCAAAAGCATCAATGGTTCCTCTTTGCATAGCTTCGTATAGTTCGCCACCCGGCAAGAAGACAACAGATGCTCCCATAAGATTTAATACTTCACCGCCATCTCCAGCTGCACGAATCTTTAAACCCTTCATATCTTCAACTGTTCTTATCTCTTTTTTGGAATGAAGGAATACTTCTTCAGGTAATGGAGATAAAGCTCCGGGAAAGGTCATGGTATTGAAACCTTCCATCATCTTATTCATTAGTTCTGCACCGCCACCATAGTTAAACCAGGTGCGTAAAGCCTCTCCAGGCAAACCACCTGGTCGAGCACTTATCAATCCGGCTGCTGGCCATTTATCTAAATTATACATCGGACAGGTATAGCACATATCCAATACACCTTCACTAACAGCATTTAACTCTTGAGTTGCCGGGACTACTGAACCTCCCACAAAAGCTTTAACTTCTAATCTACCACCACTGGCAATAGTAATTGCTTCACACAATTTATCATGATAAACCTGAGAGGGATCGGTAGCTGGCCCATGACCTGAGGACTTCCAAACAATCTTATCTGCAGCGAAAGTTGAAGAAATACAGAAACTGAGTAAAACAATCAACAATAAAATAAATTGTAATGACTTTTTTTTAAGAGTATACACAATGAACCTCCTATTTTATTTTACTTTTAAGTCAGCACAATTATTCAAGCTGAATTTTTACTTAAAAATTTGATGAATGATTTGTGAGAAATACTTTTCTAAATTAGTCTATCACCTTCCTTCCCTTTATTCTGGCATGTTTTTTCTCTAGGTAATCATCTAAATTGCTAATTTATTAATTTGCTAACTCCATTATACACTTTTTCTATAATGTATTGTTTTATTTTTAAGCAAAAAATCGTTTATAGTTTTTGCTATAATGCATGTCTTTCTCTTTTTTGAATATTCCATCATCAAAGGCGGGTTTTCTGGTTTAATCAAATAATCAATGCCATGCTCTTTTACTATTAAACCAGAGTCATCTATCAGAGCACTGATTGACAGTACAGGAATATTGTATTTCTTTGCAATTCTCGCAACACCTATTGGTGTTTTCCCATAGAGAGTGGAGGCATTAATTTCCCCTTCGCCGGTAATGACCAGATCGGTATCTTTTAGTTTTTGTTCTAGTTGGACAGTTTCAATAACTATATCTATACCAGATTTTAATTCTGCATTTAGGAAAGCCATTAATCCGCCACCCAGTCCACCTGCAGCACCTGCACCTGGCACATCTTTTATATCCTTTCCTAAATCACGTTTAATAATATTTGCAAAATGTTTTAGACTATCATCTAATATTTCAATCATTTCAACTGTTGCTCCTTTTTGTGGACCATATATATTTGAAGCACCAGTAGGCCCACATAAAGGGTTTTGAACATCTGAAGCAACTAAAAAGTATGTATCTTTAATCCGTTTATCAATATCAGAAATATCGATATGTTCTAGATAAGATAATTGGGCTCCTCCAAAACCGATTTCTTTCTTATTCTCATCAAATAGATGTACCCCCAAAGCCTGTACCATCCCAGCCCCTCCATCATTAGTTGCACTCCCACCAATACCAATAATCATCTTACGGCATCCATATTCGAGTGCTGCCTTAATTAGCTGGCCCGTGCCATAAGTGGTAGTGATGAGTGGGTTTCTCTTTTCCAGAGGAACCAAAGGCAAGCCTGAGGCAGAAGCCATTTCGATAACAGCGGTGTTTTGATTACCGAGAATTCCAAACATTGCCTCTACGGGATCACCAATAGGCCCTATTACTTCTTGTTTATAGATTTCTCCATGTGTTGCATTTATCAGACACTCTACAGTTCCTTCTCCTCCATCTGCCATGGGTATCTTTTCAATCACTGCTTCAGGGTATACTTGTCTTACACCTATCTCTATTGCATCTGAAACTTCAAAAGCGCTTAAGCTACCTTTAAAGGAATCAGGAGCGATTATTATTTTCATATACTAAGTTACCTCTATTTGGAATAATTGACCTACATACCTATTCTTCTTTAATCCAAATTATAATTCATTAACTAAATTCTTTTCTTGACTATAATATTAAGAAATATTTAATTAAAAAGCATTGGTTAATATTACGAATTTAATAATAAATTATTGTAGAATTTATGTAAGTTTATACAAAAATAAGAGGATGATAGTTTAAATTAATTGATGTTTTATATGAATTTTTTCATCTTTAAGGCAAGATATAATTGGAAGGCTTCATTAAATTGTTGGGGATCCAACCCAGTTACCTGTTTTATTTTCTTTAACCGATAAAGAAGGGTATTGCGATGAACATATATTGCCTTAGCAGTATTAGTGATATTCAAATTGTTCTCGAAATAAGTTTCAAGGGTTTCCCAAAAAAAAGGTTTTAATTTTTTTTCATTTATATCATTACTTTGATTATAAATATACTGAACATAATTGTTCCGTATTTCAGGACTAACATCTGCACACAATCGATAAATGCCAAGACAGGATATATGGTAGATACCTATTTTATTTTCAATCTTTTTACCTATCTCTATTGCACGGCATGCCTCCTGATAGGATTTCATAATGCCTTTTATTCCTGAATGGTACTCTCCTATTCCTATATGGGCCACTAATTTTCTCTCCATTGCTATGGCAAGCTTAATCTTCTTGCTTTTTTCAATAAGTTTATCTCTAATAATATCAGATTTTTCATTTTTATTTATAGTTTTCAGAACTATAAAACGATCTGCTCCGACATATGAGACAATATCTTGGGGTTGATACTGAAAAAGATTTCTAATGGTGCTAAGAATATCATTCTTTAATCTTTGCAGGTTAATCTCTCCTTCTTTTAACCCACTTAAGCCTCTTATACTATTTCGTGCTGCCTCTTCAAAACAGAATATATTAATTAACAGCGCCACCCTTGGTATAGTGACATCATATCCAACAAGATTACCTCTTTCCAAAAATAATTCTTTATCGTTTCCTACCCTCCCAGAAATCAAGTCATGTACGAAACTCTCTTCTGCCTGCTTTTCAAGGTCTATCTTATTTAAAACCAACTGCTGCTGCAGCATCATCTCTACAGTCATTTTTATAACTTCACCAAAAGGACCAACTTCTTCAGGATTACCGGTAATACCCACTACTCCTATAATTTTATCTCCATCTTCTATAGGTAAGTTTACCCCTGGTTTTACACCAACCATTAGTCTTTCATTCTCAGAATAAATGAACATTTTTTTCTTGTTTTTGATAACCAGGGCAGCCCCTTCATGATATTGATCAAGCCTGCTTTTGTCTCCTGAACCAATAATAAATCCTCTTTCATCCATAATATTGATATTTTTTCCTATAATATTTATAGTTCTGTCAACAATTTGTTGGGCTAATTCCTGCGTGATTTTCATAAAAAAGCTCCTGTTCCGCCCTTAATACATATTTGATAATATATTATTTTTTTATAAATACTCTATTTTTAATGATATTGATTTTACCTTCAGCAAACAATTGTATTGCTTCTGGTAAAAGTTTATGCTCATATTTTAATATTCTCTTTGAAAGAGAATCAATATCATCAGATTCTTTTACTTCAACCGCTTTTTGCAATATTATTGGACCCGTATCTACTCCTTCATCAACAAAATGAACTGTACAACCACTAACTTTAACACCATATTCTATCGCTTGCCTCTGAGCATCGAGCCCGGGAAATGAAGGTAGTAGTGCAGGATGAATATTGATAATTCTGTAACGATATTTTTTAACAAAGCTTGAACTGAGTATACGCATATATCCTGCCAGGACAATAAGGTCAATGCTATTATTATCAATATTTTCTATAATCACCTGTTCATATTCATTTTTGTTCTTGAACTCCACATAAGGAACGACCAGAGTATCGATACCATTCCTTTTCGCCCTCTCCAAAGCATAAGCATTACGGTTATCACTAATAACTATTTTTATTTCTCCGTCTAACTGTTTCTTTCTGATAGCATTAATAATGGCTTGTAGATTTGTTCCTCTTCCTGAAACTAAAACAGCAATATTTATCATTTGAAATGTCTCTTTTCATTTTAATATTTGTATTTATTTCCCATTTTTAAAAAGATATTTTATTCTTTTCATCGGATTGAATATCTTTCTGCTTTATACTTTCTTTGATTACCTCCGATTACAACACTAATGTAAAATAAAATTAAATATTAATATATTTATCTCCCTCTGCCCTTGCTATAACTTCACCAATTTCATATGCTTTTTCACCAAATTCACCCAATCTTGTCATTAATATATTCCCTTCTTTTTTAGAAACAATTAAGACTAATCCAATCCCCATATTAAAGGTGTGGAACATATCGGCTGCTGATATTTGTTCTTTATCAGCAATTAGATTAAAAATTGGATGAACTGGCCAGCTATCTTTAAAAATATTGACTGCAGCACTTTCAGGTAGGACTCTTGGAATATTTTCAAGGAAACCACCACCGGTGATATGCACAATACCTTTTATTTTAAATTCTTTTAAGAGTGGCAGTATTATCGGTACATATATTCTAGTAGGTTTGAGAAGCTCTTCCCCTAAACAATTTTTTGAATTTAATTTACTATCTACCTGACTCAACATCTCTTCTTCTGTAAAGACTTTCCTGACCAATGAATATCCGTTGCTATGTAATCCTGAAGAAGGCAATCCTATCAACATATCTCCAGGGGTAATTTCCTGACCTGTTATTATCTCTTTTTTGCCTACTATTCCTACTGCAAAGCCTGCCAAATCATATTCCCCTTCTCCATAAAACCCGGGCATTTCTGCCGTTTCTCCACCTAATAAAGCACATCCAGATATCTTGCAACCATGTACAATGCCTTCTATTACACTTACCATCTCTTCTTCTTTTAATTTACCTGTTGCAAGGTAATCTAAAAAAAACAATGGTCTGGCACCACAGGTAAGTATATCGTTAACACACATCGCTACTAGATCAATTCCGATTGTATTATGCTTTTTCATTAAATGAGCAATTTTTAATTTTGTACCCACACCATCAGTTCCTGAAACCAGGACGGGTTCGGAAATATTTTCCTGAGACAAAGAAAATAATCCTGCAAAATGGCCAATTTCGCCCATAACTCCTGGGATATGTGTAGTGTGAATGAGTGGTTTGATTTTCTTGATTATACTATCTGCTAATTCAATATCGACACCAGCTTTTTTATATGCATTACTCATAATATTTCCCGCTCCTTTAGCCTCAATATCTTATTAATGCCGAATTTTTTAAAATTGTACCTGAAGTACTTTAGATAAGTACATTACTGTATTAGAATTTTTTATTGCAATATTTTAAATATATTTTCAGAAACTATCTGGTTACTTTTAACAATTATACCGGATATTTTCCATTAAAACAGGCAGTACAAAAATCGGATGGTTTATTCTTACTAAATACTCCAGTTAATCCCTCAAGGCTGATATATCCGAGCGAATCTGCTTCAATCCATTTTCTAAGCTCATCTATAGTAAAGCGATTAGCCCATAAATCATTTTTTTTAGGAGTATCAATTCCATAATGGCATGGAAAGTTTACAGGTGGAGAACTTATTCTGACATGTACTTCTTTAGCCCCTGATTTTTTCAGCAACTTGACCAATTTTCTACTTGTTGTTCCTCTGACCAATGAATCATCTACCATTACCACTCTCTTATCTGATACAATACTGGAAATAGCAGATAGCTTTATTTTAACCGAGAACTCCCTCATTGATTGGTCTGGCTGTATAAAAGTTCTACCGATATAAGAATTTTTTAATAAACCTTCCTGATAAGTTATTCCTGATTGATGAGCATAACCCAATGCAGCAAATCTACCTGAGTCGGGAACCGAGATAACTATATCGGCTTTTGCCGGCTGCTCTACTGCTAATCTCGCTCCTATTTTTTCTCTTATTTCGGCAACACTTTCTCCAAAAACATTGCTGTCAGGACGGGCAAAATATACATGTTCAAAAACACACAGACTCTTTCTGGTAGAAGGAATGATTTGCTTTGCTTCAAAGATATCTTTTCCAATTGTAATCATCTCACCAGGATTCAATTCTCTTAAGTATTGTGCTTCGATAGTTGTGAAAGCACAATCTTCTGAGGCTAAAACATAGCCATCTTTGAGACTTCCCAGAACTAGAGGATGAAAACCGAAAGAGTCTCTTAAACCAATTATGTTATCTCTGGTTAAAAAAACAAGACAAAACGCCCCTTTTAAAAGTGGAGCAACTATCTCTATCGCCTTTCCTAAATTATTTTCTTCAGTCGATTGAATTAATTTTCCAATTAGCTGACTATCAGTGATAAAATTATTTTCCTGTTTTTTAGATTTAAACAACATTGCCTTTAACTCATCTTGATTAACCAAATTTCCATTCAATGCAAGAGCAAAGGCTCCACCTGTAAATTGTTGTAATACAGGTTGACTTCTTTTCCAGCTATCCTGGCTGTTAGATCCATCTGAAGAATACATAACATGACCTATTGCAGCTGTTCCATGAAGGGTGGTGAGGATATCTTTTTTAAAAACTTCTGATACCAGACCAGAATCTCTATAAACTAATATATTTTCTTCATTGCTCACCGCAATTCCCGCACTCTCCTGTCCTCTATGTTGAAGAGCAAAGAGTCCTAAATAGTTTAATTGAGCTATATTACTTTTGGGATTATTCGGATAAATTCCAAAAATGCCACATTCCTCATGCATTATTAAAATCTTTCTCCCAGGCTTTTAATATTTTATCAATTCTAATATCTATCAAATTGCCACATTTCAAGCTATCTCCACCAACCTCCCCTAACACTTCAATGGGTGTTTTATATTTGGCGGCAATTTCTTTTAGTATTGGAAGATTTTTCTCAGATAAAGAGACCACTATACGAGATTGTGATTCACCAAAAAGCAGTGCATCATCTCTTATCTTGGCCTTAATGTCGATTTTAATCCCTTTCCCTCCAGCTATACAACATTCTGCCAAAGCTGTAATTAATCCGCCATCGGAACAATCATGAGCTGAGGAGAATATCCCCATATTTACACCTTCAAGGACTGTATTCTGCACTGATTTTTCTAAATTCCAGTCGATTTGTGGAGGTGTCCCTTTTATAAGACCATGGAAAATTCGTAAATATTCACTACCACCTATTTCTTCTTTATTTTTACCGATAAGAACTACCAAATCACCATCATTTTTAAAGGATAATGTGCATATATTAGCAGGATTTTCTATAATTCCAGCCATACCAATAACAGGAGTTGGGTAAATTGCCTCATTATTACTTTCATTATTCAGACTTACATTACCACTGATTACCGGTACACCCAACTCTCTGGCTGCCTGTCCGATTCCTAATATTGACTTTTCTAATTGCCAGTATATCTCTTTTTTTTCAGGATTTCCAAAATTGAGATTATCTGTTATAGCTAAAGGATATGCCCCTTTACAAGATAAATTACGGGCTGCTTCAGCAACAGTAATCTGTCCACCAACAAATGGATCCAAATAACAGTATTTACTATTCCCATCTACGGAAAAGGCCATAGCCTTATCGCTGCCGTCAATCTTAATAATTCCAGCATCATCTCCAGGGAAGAGAATAACTTCTGTACCTTCAGCATTTAAATGGTTAAAACTATTATAAAACTCTTTTTTGCTGCAAAGATTGGTTGATGAGAGCATTTTTAGCAAAGCTTCATTAAAATCCACTGGTTGAGGTATTTTTTCCAGAATCAGGCTTTGTAACTCACTCTGTTTGATTGGAGTTTGCCCCTTATAACTTCTAATTGGTGCCATTTCAGCTAAAGACTTTGCCGGCACCTCAGCTACTATATTTCCTCCTTCCTTTAAACGCAACATACCATCTGCTGTTACTTTTCCAATTACGGTACTTTCCACATTCCATTTGTCAAAAATTTCTTTTATTTCATCATAATTTTCTCTTCTGGCAACCAGTATCATCCTCTCCTGCGTCTCTGAAAGCATCATTTCTCGTGGCGTGATATTTACCCCTTCTTTTGGCACTAAAGATAGATCTAGTTCTATGCCACAATTACCTTTACTGGCCATTTCTGAAGTAGAGCTAACTAAGCCAGCTGCCCCGAGATCTTGCATTCCTAGTATCAAATCTTTTTTTACAATTTCCAGACATGACTCTATTATTCTTTTCTCTAAAAAAGGGTCACCCTGCGGAATGGGTGGATGTTGGATTCTTTGGTCAATTTCAGTTAATTCTCGTGAAGAAAAACTTGCACTTCCAACTCCATCTCTTCCTGTTCTTTTTCCAGCTAAAATTACAATACTGTCCTTCTCTTTTGCGGCTGCAACAATTATACTGTCTTTTTTTACAAAACCGATACACATAACATTTACTAAAGGGTTTTCCTGATAACAATCTAGAAAATAAGTTTCACCACCAATTACCGGTACTTCTATATTATTTGTATAGAAAGCAACTCCTTTTGTAATTTCTCTGGCTAAATATTGAATATGAGGGTCTTCCCAGCTGCCTAACCTTAAGGAACTCATTACCGCAGATGGTCTTGCTCCCATAGCAAAGATATCTCTTACTACTCCTCCTATACCGGTTGCCGCTCCATGAAAAGGCTCAACAGCTGAAGGATGATTATGGCTTTCAATCTTCATTACCATTGCCATGCCTTCTCCAATATCGACAACACCTGCATTCTCTCCTGGCCCAAATAAAACCCATTCAGCCTTAGTGGGAAAATTTTTTAGTAATGGCTTAGAACTTTTATAGCTACAGTGCTCTGACCACATAGCTGAATATAATCCCAGCTCTGTTTCATTAGGTTCTCTTTTTAAAATATTAATAATTTCATCATATTCCTTTTCAGTAAGGTCATTCTCTTTCAAAATATCTTGCAAACCTTTTTTCATATAACAGTCATTACCTTTATTCATCATCTTCTCCTCCCACAACCTCTTTGCTTTATTTTAACATCTTAATATAGATAAAAATTGAAACAAATTTTTTTTAAATACTGTATTTTAAATAAAATATTATAAAATGGAAAAACTTACTTTCGATATGATATAGAATAGAAATAATATTAAAAAGCCATTATTTTCAAACAATGACCATTGCAGAACACCATTACAACTTGTTATATAATAAAAATAAATATTCTGTATACTAAATAAGCTGGTGGTTTTTTATATTGACAATTATTATTTTTAAATAACAACTTTATGGGGGCGTTTTAATAATGGCATCTCCTTTATCCTGCTTATCTTATACCTCGATTAATATCTAAATCTATTATTTTTTGTTCCATTCTATTTATATAAGCAGAAAGTGATTTAGACACATTTTCGTCTTCTAAAGCTATAATTCTTGCAGCTAATAGTGCAGCATTAGCAGCATTGTTAATACCTACTGTGGCCACTGGTACTCCTCTGGGCATCTGTACAATTGACAGTAATGAATCAAGCCCTTCCAGTATTGAAGTTTTAATTGGAACACCTATAACTGGCAGCATTGTTTTTCCCGCAATAACACCCGGTAAATGGGCTGCTCCACCTGCACCAGCGATAATCACCTTGAAACCTCTCTGTGGAAATTGTTCAATATATTTGAAAAGGAAATCTACTGAACGGTGGGCTGAAATAGCTCTTTCTTCAAAACCGATTCCAAGTTCCTGTAAAATTTCACTTGCTTTTTCCATTATTGTCTGATCTGAAATGCTTCCCATGATTATGCTAACATCCATCGTTATGCCTCCTGTAAAATTAGATACTAATTCAATTATTTATATAGTACATTTATTTCTATTTGCTATATTCTATTTCAATAATATTCATTTACCATAAAATATAGTTATATCTTATCAATAACATATACTCTTCAATAATTATAACTCATCTTATAAAATAGAAAAACCCAGAACAGGAGTATTCCATAATAAGAGTGGAACCTCTCCGCCTGGGATTTTAGCCCTTCGGTGTAGCATGTGATACACTTTGCACCACTTGGTTCAAATCCTGCCTGACATTCTCTATCATGATAGTTGTCCACAAACATTTTTTTGTTTAAGCAGGAGAATCCCTAAGATGCACTTCCACTCGTAACCCATTGTGATTTACGGTCACCTGGAGAAATGCTTTCGCCTTATCCGAAAGCTATACGAGCTTTTTGATTTATAAATATCTAATGAAAAATATATCATTACGATAGTTAATTGTCAAATGAGAATGAGATTATAGAAAGACCTCTGACAAAAAAGTTATTTAAAATTGATTGTAGTAAATAGTTACCCTGATTACTTACAGATATGACATCAGAATATGATTAAACCGATTATACCGCAGGATAAAACGATTAATATCGGGTGTATCTTTTTTTCGTATTTAATAAGAAGAAAAAGGCAAATGATTGCAATACCTAAATCTAGATAATCCTTAATGACTATTGAACCGTAGCTCCAAACCGCAAATAGAATAAGGCTCAGTACCCCTAATTGTAAACTTTTATTTACCCTGTGAAAATGTGAGTTTCCTTTTAGCTGCGATATAGCGGGTGTTAAAAGGCTAAAAAATACTATCGACGGTAACACCACTGCCATAGTAGCAACCGTTGCTCCCATTATTCCGGCAATATGAAAACCGGTAAATGTAGCGGTATTAATAGAAATTGGACCTGGTGTCATCTGGGCAATAGCTATTAATTCGGACATTTCTTTCAGGGTTAGCCATTTATATTTTACGACCATTTCATGTTGTATGAGAGGGACTGTTACCAATCCTCCTCCATAAGCACCAATTCCTATGATTAAAAAACTTACAAATAAATCTAATAAATTTTCCAAAACAAAATCTCCATTTATTTAAACTATTTATGAAAATTTGTTATATTATTTATCAATCAGCATAAAACCAGTAAC
>JAXGTM010000012.1:0-21313 GCA_040774925.1 Atribacterota bacterium
CGCCAAGACCGATACTAAGGCCAGAAGCCGCCATTATGCATGTTAGGATGTTATAATTTCCGCCCGCCATTGTAAAAAGAAGCACGCCAAATATAAACTGCATAACGTTTTTTGGAACGTTTAGTGCAGCTGAATTATATATCAGCGCTTCCCTCTTCATGGTTTCTCTAAACACTGCATCTATTTATAAAGGATTTGGTTTGAGAATTTTGTATTCATTATTTCATATTTTGTTTATACCATTCAATTGTCTGTATCAATCCTTCATCAAAAGATACAGTTGGTCTAAATTGGATTAAATCTTCTGCTAAAAAACTATTTGCAATGTGCCTTCTAACATCCCCTGGCCTTTCGGGCTTGTATACTATCTCTTTCTTGCAATTCAAATAATTGGCTATAAATTTGATTATGTATTCAATTGATACTTCCTTGCCACTTGCAATATTCAATACTTTTCCGCGAGTATTTTTGGAATTATAAACATCAATTGTAGCCTTTGCAGTATCGGTGACATATAAGTAATCTCTCGTCTGTTTTCCATCCCCAAATATTATTGGGGCTTCTCCATTTAGTATCTTCTTTATAGTAAGAGGTATAACACCCGCATAACTTCCCTCATTTTGCCGCGGGCCATAATTGTTGAAAGGCCTAATAATCGAAGCGTCTATATCGAAAGTCTTCTGGTATGAGAATATAAGTAAGTCTCCCGCCCCTTTACTTGCAGCGTAGGGTGTAGTGCCTTTCAAAGGATGTTTTTCATCCATGGGTGCGTATTCACAAGTTCCATATGCTTCTGATGAAGAAAAGTGGATAAATGTATCAAAATAATCTTTTCTAGCAAGTTCACATAAATTAAGGGTCATGTTAACATTTTTTTCAAAAACACCCTTCGGATCCGACAAAGAAGCGGGTAAAGGTATTACTGCTAAGTCAAATACGACATCAATGTCAAAGTTTTGGCATATATCCTTTATTATTTTAAATTCAGATATGTCCTCTTTTAAGAATTTCAGCCTTGGGTAATTATTTTTTGCATCGTTCAAATTTGATTCTTTACCAAGAAATAAGTTATCAACCACTATTAGATTACTTGGATCTTCTTTAATCACCGCATCTACCAAGTGGCTCCCTATAAATCCGGCACCGCCGGAGATCAATATATTCTTGTTTTTTAAACTAAGCATTTAACACACCCATTTGTCTTATGAATCTAAGGCTATTGGACATTTAAAAGTTTAATTATAAAAGCGTATCTTTTAGTGTAACTAATTAAAGCCAATCAAAAATTGATTTTGGTTTAAAATTTAGCTCCCTTTCAGTTATTTTAGAGTTTAATATAGAATATTGTGGTCTACCTGATAGCTGTTCTTCAGTAGCATTAATTTTATTTACATATTTACCAAGATTAGTTTTTCCAGTAGTTTCTAGATATTTTTTTACAAAATCATATCTGTTAATCGGAGGGTCATTACACACAACATGAAATATCCTATTGTTTCCACCGTATGTTAAAAGTTTGTCTAAAACATCCAGAATATCTTTGATAAAAGTATATCTATTGAAGACATTGTCCCATGCATTGTATCTTTTTCCTTCTTGTATAGTATTGATGACAGCCATTAAAAAATCGTTTTCAATCCCAATAACATTTCCAAATCTAACAACAAAACCATTTTCATGCTTCAATACTTCTTTCTCCGCTTTTAATTTTGATTTGGCATAGTTATTTTTTGGATTGAAGTTTTGGCTAGTTTCATCTTGTCCTTCTTTTTTGCTATCAAAAACTAAATCTGTTGAGGTGTATATAAAACGGGGATTAATATTATTTTCATCTAATAGGTCCAATAATATTTTAACAGAGCCAAGATTTATTTTTTCATGGTATTCTAAAGATTCTTTCATCAGAACATTAGTAGTTGCAAAATGAATTATGGATCCAATAGAATTATTAGAAATATAAGTTCTTAGGAGGTCTATTTCTGGACTGTTAAAATCAATTTTTATATTTTTATTACAAATATTTTTTTCAGATCTAGAAATACATATAATTTCTTTTCCTTGATCTCTTAGGTGAGAACAATACTTCGCCCCTATCCTTCCTGTTGAGCCAATGACAACTATACTGCTCACAATAACTAAAATATAAAAGATATATATAAATAATGCCGTGGTTTTATATTTTGACTGGATGGAGAAATAAAAGTCCTAGAAATAAAGATAAATTATTTATAAATAATTTGATTTAGTTTTGGAAAGACCATAGTCGTAATAAATAGGATTTATATCAAATATATTTTTATAATAGGCACATCTAATTAGACTTACATTGAGGGTAAAATGACTGAACACAAACTTTTTGCGCAAAGAATAGGGTTAATTGGCTTGACTTACGTTTTGACAACTCTGATAAGAATCTTGTTGGTGCCTATATTGACCAAAAATATGCCTATCGAAGAATATGGTATATGGGTCCAAGTAAATGCTACCATTGGATTAGTGCCCCCTATTGTTGGTCTTGGATTGCCATTTGCATTAGTCAGATTCTTAGCTTCCACAGAAAATCGAAAAGATTTACAAGAAGTATTTTATTCAATTTCTTTTGTAGTTTTATTGACAAGCGGTATAGTTTCATTATTATTCTTGATGTTTTCAAAGACTCTTGCCACAATCCTATTTGATAATAACATTAAAGTGGCAATGATAATCCCAGTAATAATACTCCTACAAAGCTTGATTGATCTCCCTATGAATTTGTTTAGAGTATTTCAGAAAATAAAAAGACATTCTCTTTTTTTAATTCTTGATATGTTGTTTACCGTTTCATTTGCTTCGTATTTTATTATTTTAGGCCAAGGTGTGCTAGGCGCTGTAGTAGGCCTTTTAATTTCTAAGATATTGGTATTTTCAGGAATGATGGTTTTTGTATTCAAAGAAATTGGCTTCGGATTTCCTAAATTTTTGAATTTAAGAAAATATTTTAACTTCAGTATTCCTTTGTTGCCAAGTAATCTTTCAAACTGGATAATCAATTCAAGCGATAGATACGTGATTACTATTTTTCTCGGAACTGCTTTTGCAGGGTATTTCACACCAGGATATACAGTGGGGAGCTTGATCTTAACGTTTGCTGCCCCCCTATCTTTTCTTTTACCGCCAGTACTATCAAAATACTATGATGAAAGGAAGTTTAATGAATTTAATAAAGTCCTTAAATATTCAACTAAATATTATCTTCTGATAGCCATACCTTCTGTTTTTGGATTGTCAATACTCTCAAAATCTTTATTGACTATCCTAACTACTCCTGAAATAGCAAATATAGGATACCTCATCACACCATATACTGCAGTTAGTTATCTTTTATACGGCTTGCAGGGGATTGTCGGAAATATACTGATCGTTGAGAACAAAACAAGGGTAATTGGAATTATTATGTCTGTATCCGCTTTTGTTAATTTAGTCCTAAATATATTAGTTATTCCATTAATTGGTATTAATGGTGCGGCATTAACTACTTTGATTTCATTTATTATAATTTTTGTAGTTGTTTTATACTATTCTTTGAAACCAAAATTATTTACTTTTGATATTAATTTTATAATAAAGAGCCTATTGGCATCGAGCCTTATGTCCCTTGTAGTTATTTATCTAAATCCAGCTAATCTCAATAATTTATTATTTACAGTTGGCATTGGTGCCGCCCTATATTTTGGTATTATATTCTCCCTAAACGGAATAAATAAAGAAGAGATTAAATTCTTTAGAAGTATTATATCCAAATGATAATTCAAATGATCAATAAAGAATTTTCCTTATTGTCTCAACATTTTTAAGATCATCATTAAGTGATTTTCTTGGAGTTTCTAAAGTTATATAAGTTGTATTTTCTTTGGAATGATTTTTTACCACATCCATTAAATAATTTAAATTATAGTTACCTTCCCCAAAATTTAGGTGCTCATCTTTTTCATAATTCGTTCTACCATCTGCAATATGAAATAACTTAGGCTTTAATTTTAGGAAATTTTCAATCAAATCCTTATAATCTATATTCAAACTTGAAGCAGCTTTTATGGCATGATTTAAATCAAGGCAAAAAGAAAATTTATTCCCCATAAGCACTTTAATTTGCTCTGGATTGTAACCAATCATTTTTTCATTATTGATCCCTACCTTAGGCATGTTCTCAATATGGATTCTATTGTCTTTGATATTATCTAAAAAATCTAAAGCGTTTTCTATATATCCAAATCCTGGATGCAAAACTAAGCATTTTGCTTTTAATTCATCGGCCCAAAGAATGCATTCGTGTATTAACTCTAGGTTATAATCTTTTATTTTAGGATCTGCTATGTTTAATCCATGATTTTCTGTTGTTATATGTATAACATATGAAATTGACATATCCTTAAAATAGTCTAAACTTGTATTTGGAATTGGAGTCAATTCAATATATTGAAATGTACCCCCCATAATTAATTTTTTTGCATCCTCAATAAGGCTTTTATTAGTTGACCACAGTTTAAGGCCAAAATTTATATTCATTCTAATCTAGCCTCGTAGAATTTAGGATCATTTTTAAAATTATTTTTTATATTATTCCAATCTTCATTAAATATACTCATTATATAAACATCGATGTATATTCCATCTCTTAATAAATGCTTCTTTAGTATGCCTTCCTGTTTAAATCCCATCTTTTCATACAAGCTTAAGGCTATTGAATTATTTTCTAATACAGTAGTGTACATTTTATGAAATTCCATTTTTTCAAAAACAAAAAACATAAGATGATAAAGAACTAACTTAGAAAGGCCCATCCCTCGATATTTCTCATTCCCAATATAAAAGCCCCAATTTGTTATTCTATTATTATAATCAATATCTGATAAATTAACAATTCCAATAGGGCAATTTTGATAGTAAATAATCCAAAATTTCAAATCTTTTCTTAATTTTATACTTTTTTGCCAATTTCTATGCTCTTCTTCAGATATAAAATGATTTGTATACATATATCTACTTATTTCCTTAGAGTTTCGCCACTCCCTAATATGCTCTATAACTTTTTCATTAGCCTTTTGAATTGGTATATAAGTTAATTTATTATAATTCATTTTAATTCCGTTTAGTTATTGAATCATATCCCAAGTTATCCAATCATCCTCTTTTATATCTCTTTTAGCTTTACTTCCTATGAGAATGTCAATATATTTAGGTTTAATTCCATATCCTGGACGCTTAACAGTTAACATTTCTTTTGTTATTTCTGTATCCTTTTTAATGTCTACTTTTGCGTGAATGCTCCTCCTGGCTTTAAGGTACATTTCTTCACTTTCTAAATTTGATTTTTCTTTAATTCCGTTACCAATTGATTTTTCTACGTCCCTTATGTTTGAAATCATCTCCTTTAGTTCAGGTGGCTCTATAGCAAAAGAGTGATCAGGGCCTTTCATTTTTTTATCTAAGGTGATATGTTTTTCTATGACTTTAGCCCCCATAACTACAGCAGCTATGGATATATGGATTCCTATAGTGTGATCGGAAAAACCAACAAGAAGTGAAAAAGCGTTTTTCATTGTTTTAATTGTTCTAAGATTAACAATTTCGGGCGGTGTGGGATAAACAGAGTTACATTGCATTAAAATAATTTTTTCATTGCCAACTGATTTGGCAGAATTTATAGCATCTTCAATCTCACCTAAATTTGCCATTCCGGTAGAAATGATAATTGGTTTATTCTTTTTTGCAATATATTTTATAAGCTCAAGATCAACTATTTCAAAAGATGCTATTTTGAAGGCATTTACATATTTATCCAAAAGATCGACAGCTTCATAATCAAACGGTGTTGCAAGAAATTCTATATTTTTTTGAAGGCAATAATCATGAAGTTCTTTTATCCATTCGCTAGGAGTTTTAATTTCTTTTATTAAATTATACACATTTTTATTTTTCAAATAACTAAAGTCAGGAGTATACTTAGAATATAAACTTTCTTCATTAAATATTTGAAATTTTACGGCATCTGCACCTGCATCATGGGATATGTCTATAAGTTTTTTTGCTAATCCTATATCTCCATTATGATTTGAACCTATTTCAGCGATAATAAAACATGAATTATATTTTTTTTGGATAATTCCCAACAATTTATTAGTAATAATATCACCTTTAGGTAAGACGTTTAAATCCTGAATGAGCTACTGGGCCTTTTAATAGAGTTTTTACATTATTTTTTTCAATGGAGTTTTTAATAATTCTGAAAACATCATCAATACTTTCAAAATAATTAGTTAGTAGTTCTTCAGTGTGTGAATACGATACATAAACTGAATTGGAAGCTAAATATCCCCTTTCAAGCATTTCTTGAATGAACAATGTTTTGAGTTCTTGTGAATTGTTATAGTTAAAAAAGAAGGTTATTAGAGAATAAGGCCCTTTGATTGTAATATCTAAATCTCGCTCTTTTGCAATTTTATCCCAATTTTCTCCTATAATTTGCCCTATCTTAGCAATATGTTCCCAAGCTTTTGATTTTTCTAATTTATGAATAGTGGCGAGAGATGCAGTTGGACCTATTCTTTCAGTCCAATAAGTACTGCTAATAAAACTTTTTTGTGCATAATCCATTATCTCTCCCCTCCCGATAACTGCCGCCATTGGGTATCCATTACTCATTGCTTTAGCAAATATTGCCATATCTGGAGTAACATTATATTTAAGATGGATACCACCAAGATTATTCCTCCATCCAATTGAGATTTCATCAAAAATAAGAACAGCCCCAATTTCTTCTGAGACTTTTTTTATTTTTTCTAGAAATTTATCTTTTGGCTCATCATGCCTTAATGGCTCAATTATTATAGTGCCTACGTCATTATTTTCAACAATTTCGTATAGCTGACCTATGTTGTTATATTCAAAAGGTATTGAAGTGTTAATTAATCCGCGAGGAACACCCAAAGGATTTAAACCAGGAAGTAAATGGCCGTCCAGATTTTTATTATCTGACAAATTACTGGCTAAATACCAATCATGCCACCCATGATATCCACAAAAAGCTATTTTATCTTTTTTTGTGTATGCTCTAGCTAATCTTATTGCTAGTGTAGATATTTCTCCACCACTTCTTGCAAATCTAACTTTATCTGCCCAAGGGTGAATTCTAATTAGAGTTTCAGCCAATTCTACTTCTTCCTTTGAATTCAAAGTGCACATTGAACATTGATCAATCACTTTTTTTACTTCCCTATTGACATCCTCATCTGCATACCCAAGGATGCAACACCCAACCCCCATTAAAGACATATCAATATATCGATTGCCGTCCAAATCAATTATTTCAACGCCTTTTGCGCTTTTATAGTATGATGGCCAATGTTCAGGAAGAAACATTTCTGAACGTTTACTTAATAATTGTGTTCCTCCTGGAATTATTTTTTTGGATTTATTCCATAATTCAATTCCTTGATTAGACATAATTAACATCTCCAATATTTTTATCTTCTATTAAAGATTTTTCGTATCCCTCATTTCTTTTAATTTTATTATTAATCTCCAACATATACGGATTATTTTCAATTGTTAAAATAATATCCTCAATAGTAAAATTCTCTATATTGATATATTTTATAATTTCTTTAATCAAAACTAAATCCTCTTTTTCATCAATAGTTAACCTAATGTTTGATAAGTCTTTTTTATTAAATAAGTTCACAATTTTAAATAATTTATTATTTTTCCAAATATATGGGGTTACATGTTCTCGTTCTGAGTTTAGTTTAGCTTCTTTCCATGCCTTTTCTAAAGAAATAAATGAAAACACTTCAACATCCAATCCATCAGGGAATGTTGGTGGTTTGATATTTGAAGTATAATCAGATTTAGCGTCTAAATGTAATCCTATCACTTGATCAATGACTACAGGATCAATAAAAGGGCAATCTCCTGTTATTCTTACTATTGTATCTACTTTATACTTTTTTGCTGCATTATAAAATCTATCAAGTACATCATTTTCACTTCCTCTAAAAAAGTCTATATTTTTTTCAATCGCAATTTGTATTAAAACATCGTCATCTTTTTTCGTAGTTGTAGCTAATATTACTTTCTCAATTAGAGTGGATTTACCGACTCTGTCAATTACTAAAGATATAAGAGGTTTACTCCCAACTCTCTCCATCATTTTATTAGGGAATCTAGTAGACCCCATCCTAGCCTGTATTATGGCGGCTATCATAATTCAATCATCACACCTTTATCAGAAGATTCTTTTGCAGATAAAACTAATCTGACGTCATATATCCCTTCATCTAGGCTCATTATTATTTTTTTACCAAAAACAATAGAGCTAATAAAGCTAGTTATTTCTTCAATATAAGTTTCATTATAGTCGTATTCAATTTCATATTTTTTTGTTTCATGTCCTTCTATAATTCTTAATAAATTTTTATTAATATCTGCTTCAATGTTTCCTTTATTACATATTATTTTTACTGTTCTGTTGGGTTTCCTTTGTAAGTAGTCTAAATGTATGTTAATTGTGTAGTCCTTAGTCGATTTTAATAATAGTTCAGCGTTATCTTCGGTATTAATGTTTAAATCACTATTTTTATTCGCGAAGCAAAATAGTTTTTTCATTCTTCCAAAGAGATACACTGAATAATTTATCTCATGAATGGCATCAAGTAAGATTCCTCCCCCCATAGATTTCTTTGCACTATAACTAGTCCAATATTCAGTGTTGGGCCTCCAATTGGGCAAATAAGATCCATATTCTAATCTAGCCCCATATATGTCTCCTAACTCCTTATTATCTAATATTTCTTTAATCTTTAATATCAATGGATGATAAATTAGATTATACCCAACTTGTAATTTGATGTTATTTTTCTCAATAGCATTCTTGATAGATTCTATATTCTCAAGATTATCTAAGATTGGTTTCTCAACAAATATGTTCTTATTATTTTGGGCAGCAGCTAAGATATATTCGCGGTGAAGATTATTTGGGGTGCAAATTATTATGTTATCGTTATTTTTAATACTATCAAATACATTATTTGACTTTTTTACATTAAAGTTCTTTTTTATATCTTCCATTCTTGAGTTGTCTAAATCAAAAATTTCAATATTAGTATACCCAATTTTTATTAAATTTGAGATATGCCTTTTGCCTATTGATCCACAACCAATAATCAAAAATTTCATTTGTGGATGAATATTTGTTATTTTCATAATTACTTTATCAAACACTTTGTCTTCATGTTTAATTGCTTTTTTCACAATCATTATTACTCGAAATCCAACTTTTTCATAAACTCTTATTGCTCTTTTATTATCTGCAACAACTCCCAAATCAATAGAATCGAGTTTAAGAGTATTCCATGCATAGTTTATAATTAAAGATGTAGCTTCAGTTCCTATTCCCCTATTCCAATATTTTCTATCTCCGACCATAATACTAAAAGTAGCCTTTTTATTTTCAAAGTCAATTGGTTCCAATTTAAGATTTCCAATATGAGCATCGTTTGATTTATCAAATATTCCTAAAAACAAACAATTACATGACTCATTTTTTTCTAGTATATAGTTTTTAATTTCATCAATATTCGCCTTTTTTGTTTCGAGATATTTATTTACATTAGAATCGTTTAACCACTCACAATATTTTTCTGTAGCATCTTTATCGTTTAGAGTTCTTAAATAAATCTTATTACTTTCTATCCTATAATCTAATTTCATAGTTTAACCTAGCCTTAGAGTTATTCCGGCGTTGACAATATATATTTTTGCTCCTGATACCATTTTGATCAGTAAAATGGAATATTATTACTTGTTATAACTGCAAAAACATCATAAATCTAAATGCAATTGACAAATCTTTAAGTATTCGTAATCTCCATTGATGGCAATGTACATCGAAGAAAATTCAACAATTGATTTAATAAAAGTTATATTTGGATAGTTAGTAATTATGTTTCCAAATTTTCCCACCTGGGAATATTTTTTTCTAGATTAATCATATCTTATTTTGTTCTTATTGTACTCAAATCTTCATTTGAGGCATATCCTAGAGATTTTACAATTAAATGAAAATTTGACATATATACTCAAATATTACAATCATAGGTTTTATCCCATTCATCCATATCTGGCAAAGGTCTGCCTTTTGGAATTTCTTCAACATTGGGATTATGAGGAGATATCGTATGTGAAAGTGCAATATCTAAAAATTCTTCTTCGCTTATTCCTATATATTTTAAAAACATGTCTAAGCTAGCTGGCCTTTTTCCATCATATCTTTTTATTAACTCTTTTGCTTTTTCTTTATCAATTCTATCGTTTCTTAAATCTAAGCTCATCAGATGTGCAGTTCTACCAAATCCTCTTTTCAAATATTTCAGATAGTCTCTTACCCCTTGAAATTGACACTCAATTTTTTCATACCAATACTCATCGGGTATTCCTTCTACTTTATTTCCTTGCCATCCGAGTTCATTTCTTATTATTTCAGCATGTTTTTTTATATCCCACGGTATGTAGCTACCCAAACAAATTGATCTATAATTAATTGATCTTAGCTCTTTTATATCTGGGTATGTATATGGCCTTAAATCGCGCATATCAACTTCCTTATTTAACATGTAATACATATCTTCAGCATTAATGCCTAAATTAACATACCGATTAAATCTTCTTTCATCCACTTCTTCTTCCTCGTCATATCCATAATAAGAAGTATATTCGGCGCTTGGCTCGCCCCATATTACTAATCCTACTTTAAGTTGGATTGCAACTTGCATAGGGTATGCAAAAATACCAGTATGGCAGTGCCAACAAAAATCTCCTTTTCGTTTAAGTGATTCTAACATTAATTTTTTAACTACTTGCCAATTGGGCCTAAAAAGATGATAATCTACCCCTAATTTTTTTGTAGTCTTGATGTTATCTTTAATTATTTGTGGTCTAAAAAAACCATGATCAAAACAAACTAAAAGAGGTTTTAGCTTAAATTCTTTAACTAGGTAATACGCTGTATATGTTGTATCTTTTCCCCCACTAAAGGGAATAATACAGTCGTATGGGCCCTTTCCCCTATATTTTTCAATTATTTGTGATAATTCTTTTTTTCGCTCATTCCAGTCTATTTTTTCTTTTTTAAATTCATGTTGTCTACATACATTACAAACTTTTTCTTCATCAAAAAAAATAGTTTCTTGAGTTTCAGGTAATAAGCATTTATTACAATACTTTAAATTACAATAAAGATCATAATTGTTTGGAGAGTTGTTTTTACATTTAGGGAAACTATCTCTATTTGCCATATGAAAGATATGCCTAGTTTATTTATTAATTTTACTATAATTATTTTCACTTTTTTAACAGCTTCCATAACATTTGATATATCTTTATCATTCATTTTTTGAAAAAATTGGCAACATATAATCATTTTATAATATCTATTAAATTTAGAAAGGCCGGTTTATATCCAAATTCTTTTTGACAATAAGGAAAATAACGAATAGATGTATAGTGGGTATTAAATACCTATAATACTATATTTTAGTTCTAGGAGTATTAAAATATTTTTTTATTTGTACCAAGTTTTCTAATTTAAAATATATCGGATACAAATGATATGAAGATTTTGAATTATATTTTTCAACAGTTGTTTTGATTTCTCCAGCTTATTAAATTTTTTATCGTATATCTACTCTATCTTCTTTCTTTTTCTTTTTTCTTTCTTTCTTCTGAACTAAAAATATGCAATAACTCCATCACTAAATATTTTGGTATCACTCATTATTTTAGATAAAAGGATACTCTGAATAGTTTTACCTTATTACTGCAATATGGACTAGAATTGCATTTGCAATAAAAAGTCATTAAGGTATTAGTTGCTTCATATTTCCTAAAAATGCCATAACTAAGATTTGCAATGTGAAGAGCTGTAATTCCAAAAAGAAATCCAACAGAGTTTTAATTCCATGGCATATAGTAACTTCATTTTCTAATTCATAATCTTGTCATTGTTTAAGTTTAATATTTCTTACAATTAATTAATTCTTTTAATTGGTTGATATTAATCCAATTATTATTGGTATCGCTTGAATATTTGAATCCTTCTTCTAACATTTTACCATTTTCTGGATTACTTTCCCGCCAAAAATTATATTCTGGATAGATGACATAGTAGCTTTCAAACTCTAATGAGTGTCTTGCCTCATCTTCTGTTAATAGCACTTCATGGATTTTTTCTCCCGGTCTGATACCTATGATCCTTTTTTCACATTCAGGAGCTACAGCCTCGGCCAGATCAATTAATTTCATGCTAGGAATTTTTGGTACAAAAGTTTCGCCACCTTTCATCTTTTTTATGCATTCAATGACTAATTTCACCCCTTCCTCTAGACTTATCCAAAATCTTGTCATTTTTGTATCAGTAATTGTAATTAATCCATTTTTCTTTTGCTCTAAAAATAAGGGTATAACACTGCCTCTGCTACCGATAACATTTCCATATCTTACAACACTGAATTTAGTTCCTTTATCTCCGGAATAAGAATTTCCCTGTACCAGTAGTTTTTCTGCCGTCATTTTAGTTGCACCATACAAATTAACAGGGTGTACAGCCTTATCTGTACTTATCCCTATGACTTTTTTAACACTGTTATCAATAGCCGCGTCAATTACATTAATAGTGCCATCAATATTTGTCCTTACTGCTTCTATTGGATTGTATTCGCAAGCTGGAACTTGTTTCATAGCAGCTGCATGAATTAAAAAATCAGCTCCAGATGCAGCCCTATATAATCTATCTTTGTCCCTAACATCCCCTATAAAAAATCTCAGTCTATCATCCTTTAGTTCCTTTTGCATTTTAAATTGAAGGAATTCCCCACGAGAATATATTCTTATAGATTCAGGATTGTGTTCTCTTAGTAATATTTCAGTAAATTTTCTACCGAAAGACCCAGTCCCTCCAGTTATTAAAATAATCTTATTATCAAAATCTGAATTATTGATATTAACACCTCAACTAACATCTAATTTACAATTACTAGATAATTCTTTTTAAACTTAACTTTTGCTTATACTGGAAATATATATCTCCTTAAAATTTAAGAATATGTAAAATTTTATAAGTTATGCACGCGTCTCAAAATATTAAATAACAAAATATCAAAGATTCTCAATATTTACTAGACTTAAATCTTTATCTATTGATATTAAGAATGATATTTTGATGTATACATATTAACTATAAATAAAAATAAATTATAAATAATAATCTATTGAAGAATTTGGGTAGAAATTTAATGTGCGACTTCAATGATTTCAATTTTGAAGACAAAAATTTTATAATCTAGATGATACAATTGACTATCAAATGGAGATTTGATATGAACTTTATTCCATATGGTTTACACTCCATTGATCAAGAAGATATCAATGAGGTAATAAAAGTATTAAAAACTGACTGGCTAACTACCGGCCCAAAAATAAAAGAATTTGAGGACGCATTATGTAATTATGTGGGGTGTGAAAATGCCGTTGTAGTCAATTCAGGTGCATCTGCTCTCGATATTGCAGTACAGAGTTTAGACCTCCCCAAAAAATCGGAAATCATTACTTCCCCTTTCACATTTGTTGCAACTTCTAATTCCATATTGTACAATAATCATAAACCAGTGTTTGTAGACATCGAAAAAGAAACTAGAAATATTGATCCAAAAGAAATTGAAAAAAAAATTACAAAAAAGACTAGAGCAATTATATACATTGATTATGCAGGCCATCCGTGTGAAATAGATGAAATAAAAGAAATTGCTGATAATTATGATCTTTTGTTAATTGAAGATGCTTCGCACTCAATAGGCGCAGAGTATAAAGGAAAGAAAATAGGAAATTTTGCCGACATGACTATTTTTAGTTTTCATCCTGTTAAGAATATAACTACTGGCGAAGGGGGAGCAGTTTTAACTAATAATCCTGAATACTATGAAAAGTTAAAAATGTTAAGAAATCATGGGATAAATAAGGAAACTAAAGAACGTTACGGAAAAGAAGCGGGATATGAATACGATATGAAACTTCTTGGGAGGAACTATAGAATTACTGATCTACAATGCGCCTTAGGATTGTCTCAATTAAAAAAATTAAATTTATTTGTAAGAGAGAAGAAAAGATTATCTGAAACATATAATAAATATTTGTCAGAACTTGAATTCATTGACATTCCAACTAACAAAGCATATGTAAAACATGCATGGCATTTGTATACAATTTTAATAAATGATATGGATCGTGATGATATTTTTATCAAACTCCGAAAAATGAATATTGGTGTAAATGTTCACTACATTCCAATTTATCATTTTACATATTACAAAGAAAACTTTAATTTCAAGCCTAAAAATTATCCAGTAACGGAAGAAGTTTTTCATAAAATTATTTCATTACCTTTATTCCCAACTATGTCTTCAGAACAACAAAATTACGTAATTGATAATCTATCAAAACTAAGTAAATAATGATAATGAAATCCCTATAGTGGTGTAGCAATTGGATACAATTGATATTATTAAAGAAATTGAAACAACTTATGACGTTGAAAGTATAGAAGTCAATGGAATCCAAATATGGCCATTTCTAAGATCTAAGTATTTTTCTTTTATAGAAAACGAGAATCTAAATATTCAAAATAAGGAGAAAAGTAAAGTACTCTCAAACGTAAAAAGAATAAAAAATATATTTTATGGTTTAAGTAATTTATTTAAGGAAATTGATTATATTGCTTTTTCTGATACGATGGAATTAAGATTAAAAGATGACCTATATATAAATAAGTTATTTAACGATCTGTACGATGTTTTGGGGAAAGATAATATTTTAGTTATAGAAAATCCACACTACCATAATCATTACAATATTAATAGACTTTATATGAAAAATGTGATGTCTCTTGATTTTTTTAATATTTTATGCCGAATATATTCTTTTAATTTTTCATTTAAAATAGAAAATGAAGAAATTCTGAATGATATAAATCTTCATTATGGTATAAATATAGATTATACAAGCACAATAAAGAAATTTTTTTGTTATCATAAGATATTTACTTTAACTCTTAAAATTAAAAATCCCAAAATTGTATTTATGAGTGATTACTATAATTTACCACACCAAACTCTGATATACTCTGCCAGAAAGTTAGGAATAAAAACTGTGGAATTACAACATGGGATTATTAATTCTAAACATGCGGCATATAATGTTTTTACAAATATAGATGAATTATTTTTTCCTGAATATTTGTTAGTTTTTGGAGATTATTATACTCGCTATTTTGGCATAAATAACTACTTCATAGACAAAAAAAACATTTTGGAAATTGGAAATATGTATATCAACTATATCAATACTACATATGTTCCCTCAAAAAAAACAATCAAGATATTTAATAATTTTAGAAAGAAATATGACAAAGTTATCGCTATTTCTTCACAGATTGGAATTGAAGATAAGCTAATTGATTTCTTGAAAAAATCTGCATCCATTTATGAAAAAATTCTTTATATCTTTGTTCCACGTAATTTCGATAACGATTATTCTTGTTACAAGTTCCCCCCCAATATAATTATTCTGAGTGATTTAGATGTGTATAAAATTATTAAAGAAACTGATTTTCATGCAACTGTTAATTCAAGTTGTGCTGTAGAGGCTCCTGCACTAGGCACTCCAAATATTCTTATTAACATTGGAAATGAATCTAAGAGGTACTATTCTAAAATACTAACTAATCCTGAAGTGACAAGATTTGTTGACACGCCTGAAGAATTTGTTAACTTAATACAAAATTGGGCCCCCAAATCAAGAGAAGAAATAAAACAATTACATGAAGGATTTTATACTATAAATCATAAAGAAAGTTTAAAAAAAGCATTGGACAAAATAATGAATGATACTAAGCTATAATTCCTTATGTATTTTTAGGTGTATTAATGATCAATAAAGAAAAACCTTACCAGATTTGTACAAGATGTGTAATGGACACGACGGATCCTGGCATAATTTTTGATGAAAATGGTATCTGCAATCGATGTAAAAAGGCGGAAGAATTACTTAATATTGCCCCATATTCCCTGACTAAAGAAGAAAAAAGAAAAGAGTTAGAAAAATTAGTTAAAAAAATCAAAGAAAGAGGTAAAGGAAAGAAACATGATTGTGTTATTGGTGTTAGCGGAGGAACTGATAGCACTTATGTGGCATATATAGTTGTAAAGTTAGGATTAAGGCCACTTGCAGTCCATCTTGATAACGGCTGGAATTCTGAACTTGCAGTAAAGAATATTGAAAATACAGTTAAAAAATTGGACATAGATCTATACACTTATACGATAGATTGGAAAGAGTTCAAAGATTTGCAAATGGCATTTCTCAAAGCTTCGACACCAGACTCAGAAATACCGACCGATCACGCAATAGTCGCTAGCATGTTTAAAACTGCAAGAAGAGAAGGATTTAAGTATATACTAACAGGAACTAATTTGAGCACTGAATCAATATTTCCCCCTGCTTGGTCATATGGATCATACGATTGGAAATACATTAATTCTATCCAAAAAAAATTTGGAACGATAAAGTTGGATTCTTACCCCCATGTTAGTCTAATTGATTTATTTTTGGACATGAAAATAAGAAAAATCAATCGTATCAGTATATTGAACTATATTGATTATGTGAAAGAAGAAGCAATTGAAATAATTGAAAATGAATTGGGATGGAGAAATTATGGGGGAAAGCATTATGAATCTATTTACACGCGCTTCTTTCAAGGATACATCTTACCAGTTAAATTTGGATTTGATAAGAGAAAATCTCATTTGTCTAGTTTAATTGTATCGAATCAGATTACAAGAGAACAAGCTTTAAATGAATTAAAAAAGAATCCTTATCCTAACAAAGAATTGTTAGAAGAAGATATGAATTATTTCATAAATAAATTTGGCATTGATGAAAAAGAATTTCAGAGGATAATGGAATTACCTCCTAAGAAATTCTTCGAGTATCCATCATATGAAAATTCTAACATCTGGAAAATAGCTAAAAAATTATACACCTATGTAGATAAAAGAAAATAAAATAGGAAAAGTATCAGCTGCGACTGCAGAAAGCATGTTAGTTTTTCAGATTTTTCATAAAGCTGTATTAAGAACTTATCCTAAAAGAAAAGAAATAGATAGATTAATTCAATAATATAATTATATCCTAAATTTTAGGAGTATACATTTAAAAATAAATACTAATAAAGGAAAATAATGATTTCAGCAACCCATCTTTCGATAAGGCATCCTCCATTTGACACCAGGATATTCCATAAAGAATGTAAGATATTAAAAAAAGAAGGATATCAGGTTTATCTGGTAGTGCCTCATGAAAAAGATGAAGAGAGAGATGGGATAAATATTGTATCACTGAAAAAAGCAGATGACAAATTTTATAAAGTTTTTAGAAATATCCCAGAGGCTCTATCAAAGTGTTTTGAAATTAATTCTGATATTTACCATTTTCATGATCCAGAGCTTATACCAATTGGTCTAATATTGAAAATGAAAAGAAAGAAGGTAATCTATGATGCACATGAAGATCATCCAAAGGACGTATTTGAGAAACTTTGGTCAATGCCGTTAAAAATTATAGCATATATTTATTTCTCAATTTTGGAAAAACTCGCCTCAATATTTTTTGATAATATTGTTGCAGCAACTCCCCATATAGCTTCAAAATACCCCGATAAAAAAACAATCTTGTTAAGAAATTTTCCAATACTTGAATTGATTGACAAATCCAAAAAAGTCAAAGTCAAATCAGATAATCTAATATTAATCTACCAAGGGGGGATAACAAAGTTAAGAGGGGTTAAACAGATTATAGAAGCTTTAGAAATCGTTGAAGAAAAAGTAGAAATTTTAATGTTTGGAAAATGGGAAGTAGGATTTGAAGAGGAGTGTAAGGAATTATTGGGATGGCAAAAAACAAGACACCTTGGGGTCGTTAGGCAAGAAGATCTATATGGTTATGGAAAGTCTGCTGACATAGGGATAATAAATTATCTTCCATCACCAAATAATGATGATGCACTCCCAAACAAACCATTTGAATATATGGCATGCAATCTGCCGATCATAATGTCAGATTTTCCTCTTTGGAAAGAGATGTTTAAAGACTGTGCATTATTTTCCAATCCAAAAAATCCTGATGAAATTGCTGATAACATTCGAACTCTTGCAGAGAATCCAAAGTTGAGACAAGAAATGGGAAAAAAAGGAAGGGCGCTTGTAGAAAAAGAATATAACTGGGAAAAGGAATCAAAGAAATTAATTAGTATGTACAAAGAGATGAAATAATTGAAGATTCTTACAATAGTCGGCGCAAGACCTCAGTTCATAAAATCCTATCCTGTTTCAAAAGCAATATCAGAAAATAATGAAGTTCAAGAAATTCTCCTTCACACTGGACAACACTATGACTTCAACATGTCAAAGATATTCTTCAGCGAACTTTCCCTAAAGGATCCAGATTACAATCTTGGGGTGGGTTCATCATCACATGGCAGACAGACAGGTGAAATGCTACAGGGTATAGAAAAAATAATCATGAAGGAATCTCCCAATCTAATCATAGTCTATGGTGACACAAATTCTACTTTGGCAGGTGCACTTTCAGCTGCAAAGTGCCATATACCTGTAGCGCATATAGAGGCGGGGCTTAGATCATACAATTTAAAGATGCCAGAGGAAATAAATAGGATACTTACAGACAGGATATCTTCATACTTATTTTGCCCAACTGAAACTGCTGTCAATAATTTAGTCAAAGAAGGATTTAATAATTTTAACTATGAAGGATTTATCTTCAGAAAACCTACAATTATTAATTCTGGTGATGTTATGTATGATGCATTCCTTTTGTGTAAGAAAATATTAAAGCCATCTCCAGAAATTAAAAAAATGGCTGAAGATTATCACAAGTTCTATCTTGCTACCATACACAGGGCAGATAATACTGATTCAAAAAATAATTTAAAAAATATTATTGAAGCATTAGAAGAGATATCAGAAGATATGCCCATCATATTCCCAATTCATCCTAGGACGAAAGAAAAACTAAATAATTACAATATCGTTCCATCTAAAGTTAAATTAATTAATCCCGTTAGTTATTTTGATATGCTTTTCCTATTAGAGAAATGTAAAGCAGTTCTTACAGATAGCGGTGGATTGCAGAAAGAAGCATATTTTTCAGGGAAACCCTGTATTACTTTAAGAGAAGAGACCGAATGGATTGAGCTTGTCGAAATTGGGGCAAATGTACTTGTTGGAACAAATAAAGATAAGATTATTAGGGAATCTGAAAATATAAATAAATCGCAATTGAAAATAAAGGCGGGGCTATATGGTAATGGTAGAGCAAGTAAAGAAATAATAGATTTATTAATAAAAGATTTAACAGAATAGTGAAGTGAGGAGAAAGATTTTGAGCAAGATTTTATTTGACATTGGCCACCCAGCACACATGCATTTTTTTAAGAATTTAATTTGGGAGATGGAAAAAAAAGGCCACGAAATACTAATCACTGCACGGAAGAAAGACAGTACATTTGAACTTTTAGAGTATTATAATCAAGATTTCATTGATTTGGGCAAAAATAAAAAAGGTCTTTTTAAAAAAGCAATAGGATTGGCTCAGACAGACTATAAACTTTATAAAATTTCAAATAAGTTTAAACCCGATATTTTAACAGGTTTTGGAAGTCCTTATATAACGCATGTTGCAAAATTACTTGGAAAAAAGTCTGTTCTTTTTACAGACACAGAACACGCCACTTTGGAAAAGAGGCTTTCAATACCATTCTCAGATTATTTTCTGACTCCATCGTCCTTCATTGGTAATTATGGAGAAAAACATATACGATTTAACGGATACAAAGAGCTCGCTTATTTACATCCAAAATGGTTTAAAGAAGAAAAGAATGTCCTAAAGGAACTAGATATCAGAAAAAATGAATCCTTTTTCCTTTTAAGGATGGTATCATGGGAAGCAAGTCATGATGTTGGATATAAAGGGATATCTAAAGAAGAATTGTCTAAATTAATCAAGATCCTTGAAGAACATGGAAGGGTACTATTGAGCTCTGAATCAAATGACAAATCATTTGAAGACTATAAAATCAAAGTCCACCCTGCAAAGATTCATACGATAATGGCCAATTCTTCTGTTTATATAGGCGAAGGGGCTACCATGGCAACAGAGACTGCAGTTTTAGGAAATCCAAGCATCTATATATCTCCACTTGTAGGTACGATGGGAAATTTAATTGAATTGGAAAAATATGGCCTTCTCTTTTCCTATAAAAATCTAAAAGATTCTATTTCCACATTACAGGGTATTCTTGAAGTTGATTCTAAAAAAAAGTGGAAAGAAAAAAGAGAGAAGTTACTTCAAGACAAAATAGATGTGACAACTTTTATGATTAATTTCTTTGAGGGGAATTTGCTCAAATAAAAGACAAAAGTTATAAATATCTTACCTTAAATTTATAAGAGTGGTTGATTATGGATAAAAAATTAATTATTATGGGTATTTTTACTATACTTGGTATAGTCGGAATAGCACTATTTCAGACAAATGTTATTTCAAGCGGATTTATGGCAGGATTTGGGTTTGTACTTGCAGTATTGAGCGTTATTATTGGGATTGCTATCGGGATGATTTTAAAATAAAAGTGATTAAAGGCATCCAACGCCCTTGTATACAAATCCCTTCTTAGAGAGATCCTCTTTTTTAAAGATTCTTCTGCCATCTATAACTAAAGGAGTATTCATCAGTTTTTTTGCTCTATCTAGATCCATATCCCTAAATATGTTGTGCGATGTCATTATGACAAAGGCATCCGCACCTTCTAGCGATTCATAGATATCCTTTGTATAAGAAACTCCAAGTGATCTGATATACTTTTCATCGACATATGGGTCAACAACAGTCACGATCGCTCCACGTTTAACAAGTTCCGTTACAAAATACTCTGCAGGGGATTCCCTAACATCCCCAACATTCTCCTTGTAAGAAAATCCTAAAACAGCTATCTTTGAGTTCTTGACTGAGCGCTCCATGTCATTTAGCGCATCCCTTAAAATCTCAAAAATGTGGTATGGCATGTAATCATTAATTTCTCTGCCAGCAGTAATAACTTTAGAATGGTATCCAAACTCCCTTGCCTTCGAAACTAGGTAATAGGGGTCAA
>JAXGTM010000013.1:0-20407 GCA_040774925.1 Atribacterota bacterium
TCTCCTTCCTATTAGATTTTGTTTTATCAACTTTATTCTATAGGAAAGATGGCATGCATGACCAGTTTTTTTATGTTAGTTAATCACTAAAGTGTCAACACGACTCGAAATTAGTACAATTGAATAAAAAATAAATTAAAAAATAGAATAATCTCTCTTTTATCCCAGTCTCATTATATAATTAATATTTGTAAAATCTAAATAAATCTAAATTGACATTTAAAAAAAATATGGTATTCTATAAATGGTTAATCCATTAGTCAATTAGTCCAATATTAAAAGGCTTACCTTGTATGGAAATAAAAATTGATAGAAATAGCAGAATACCATTATATCTTCAAATTAAAGAACAATTTAAAGAGCTGATTCAGGGCAATCATTTAAAAAAGGGCTTACAGCTTCCCACAGAGCGAGAACTTTCGTTAAAATTAGAAGTGAGTAGAAACACTGTTAGTATGGCATATAAAGAGCTTGCTCAAGAAAGGTATGTATCATCTATTTCTGGGAAAGGTACCTTTGTTTTAGTTGAGGTAAAAGGAAAAGAGCATAGTTTCAATAGTATCAAAGATTACACATTTTATAAAAATATTGATTTAGCAATAGACGAAGCTTTGAAACAAAACATTCAATTAGAAGATTTTATGCGCTTAGTTGACCAGCGTTTTAAAGAAAAAAAGGATTTATTAAACAATATAAATATTGCTTTTATTGAGTGTAATCAAGAGCAATTATATTATTTTTCCCAAAAACTAGAACTGGGGGAGGGGATTAATATTATCCCTATACTGATTGATGAAATGTATAATCAAAGAGAGAATTTTCTGAAAACAATAAAATCTGTCGATCTGGTAGTAACAACATTTTTCCATTTACAGGAAGTGCAAGATTACCTTAAGGATGAAAATAAAAATATTATTGCTATTGCATTAGATCCGCAGATCGAAACCATGGTGAAAATAGCACACAGCACTTCTCCGGAGATGAGTATCGGATTAATCTGTTTAACGGATAAATTTGCTGAAAGAGTCATTATTTCTATTAATAACGCAGGTATAAAATATACCAGGATAGTTTTTACAACAAGTAAAAATGGAAATGAATTAAAAAATATTATTGATAATAGTGATATATTAATAGTTTCTCCTGGCAGAATGAAAGAAATACATGAGCTTATACATAAAGATACTCCCCTTATAGAATTTGTTTACATTCCTGATAAAGGCTCTATTGATACACTGAAGAAGAATATTATCGATATAAAGAAGAAAGGTTATTTTTTTACTAATGAATAAAGAAATTGAGTCAAAAGTATATCAGAATGAAAAAACAGAAATAGCGATTAATGAGAATTGGTGTAAATCGTGTGGAATCTGTATTCAATTTTGTCCCAAAAATGTCTTCATTAGTAATGAGCAAGGAGCTCCAGTTCCAAAAAGAATCGACGATTGTATTCATTGTAAGTTGTGTGAGTTAAGATGCCCTGATTTTGCCATCACTGTTAAAAAGAAAAAATAGTAATAACAGTAGATAAAAGTATCTTAGAGTCAATTTTGTTAGAGGGATAAATGGAATGGACAAAAAAAGAAAAGAAAAAATTTTACAAGGAAATGAAGCTTGTGTTGAAGGAGCTATTTTAGCTGGTATACGTTTTTTTGCTGGTTATCCAATCACTCCAGCTTCAGAGATTGCTGAAAACATGGCAGTGAGATTACCACTTATCAATGGCGTGTTTATGCAAATGGAAGATGAGATTGCCAGTATGGCTGCTGTTATAGGAGCCTCCATAGCCGGAGTTAAAGCGATGACTGCCAGCTCGGGGCCAGGAATATGTTTAAAACAGGAAAACATAGGGTTTGCTATTATAGCTGAAGTTCCCTGTGTTATTGTTAATTCACAGAGAGGTGGCCCTAGTACGGGATTACCTACCAAACCCTCTCAGGGAGATGTTATGCAGGCTCGTTGGGGGACACATGGTGATCATCCCATGATTGCGCTAGCTCCTTCAGATGTTAATGAAATTCTTCATTTGACTATAAAAGCAGTTAATTATAGTGAAAAATATCGTACACCAGTTATGCTTTTGCTTGATGAAGTAATATCTCATATGAGGGAAAAGGTAATTATTCCTACAATTGAAGATATTGAAATAATTAATCGGAAAAAACCTTCAGTAGATAAAAATGAATTTTTGCCATATAAAGCAGATAATGATCTTATACCGCCTATGGCAAGTTTTGGTAGCGGTTATAGATACCATATAACCGGATTAATCCATAATGAAAAAGGCTACCCTACTTCTAATAATAGAGAAATTGATTCATTAATAAGGAGACTGAATAATAAAGTTGAATTACATAAAAAGGATATTATTTTAGAAGAAAAAATATTACTAGACGATGCTGAAATTGCAGTAGTTGCCTATGGTTCAGTAGCTAAAGCAGCTCAAAGCTCAATTATGCTGGCAAGGGAAAAAGGAATAAAAGCAGGATTATTAAAGATAATTACTTTGTGGCCATTTACCGATGATACAATAAACCAATTAGCCGGACAGGTTAGCTCAATAATAGTTGCTGAAATGAATATGGGACAAATCGCTCGTGAAGTACAAAGAGCAGTCCAGGGCAAATGTAGGGTTATCCCTTATGGCAGGGTTGATGGAGAGCTAATAAATCCTATAGAAATCCTCTCTAAAATTATGGAGGAAGTAAAGCATGAATGATTCCATTACTCAATATTTTAGAAAAGAAATGTTTCCGCATATATGGTGTCCCGGATGTGGAAACGGTATAATATTAGGGGCATTATTGAGGGCGATACATAGTATAGGCTGGGAGAAAGATGAAATTGCAATGGTTTCAGGAATAGGTTGTTCAAGTCGTATTACTGGATATGTAGACTTCAATACCATGAATACAACACATGGTAGAGCATTGTCTTTTGCAACTGGTATAAAGATGGCTAATCCTGATTTAAAAGTAATTACAGTAATGGGAGATGGAGATTGTGCCTCTATTGGTGGTAACCATTTTATTCATTCTGCCCGTCGCAATATTGATATAACTGCAATTATTATAAATAACATGGTTTATGGTATGACAGGAGGACAATACTCTCCATTAACTCCTACAGGGAAAATAGGGTCTACCGCTCCGTATGGAAATATTGATCAGACATTTGATCTCGTATCTCTGGCTATCAGCGCTGGAGCCTCTTACGTTGCCCGCGGAAGTGTTTTTGATGTAAATCAAATTACTAAATATATTAAAAAAGCTTTAATAAAAAAGGGATTTTCTGTTGTGGAGATTATTGCAGATTGCCCAATTTCGTATGGAAGAATAAATCAATTACGAACACCTGTACAAATGCTTGAATGGATTAAAGAGATTACTGTCACTAAAAATGTTTGGGAAAAACTATCAAACGAAGAAAAAGAAGGAAAAATACCCACAGGAGAATTTTTAGATATTGATATACCTGAGTATACAGAAAAATATCGGGAAATATGTAAAAATATTCAACTTGGAGAAGCAATAAAATGAGAAAAGAGATTTGCTTAAGCGGTTCTGGGGGACAGGGATTAATACTTGCCGGAATTATTCTAGCTGAAGCAGCGGGTATTTATGAGGGGCTGGAGATAGTGCAAACACAGTCATATGGCCCTGAGGCAAGAGGTGGAGCGAGTAGATCTGAAATTATTATAAGTGATGAAAAGATAGGCTATCCAAAAATAATAAAATCAGATATATTGCTTGCATTAACCCAAAAGGCATGTAATAAATATATTAGAGATTTAAAGGATGAAGGACTATTATTAGTTGATTCTACAAATGTCTTAAATATTCCCTCATTCAATGGAGATATTTACCAATATCCTATAATTAGTGAAGCTAAGAATATCCTTGGTAACCAACAGGTTGCCAATATTATTTCTTTGGGGATTATTGTTCAATTGTCGAAAGTAGTTTCAAAAGAAGCAATTAGAAAGGCTCTTCAGAATAGAATACCGAAAAGATTTAAAGAATTGAACATGAAAGCCTTAGAATACGGCTTTGAAATTGGAGAAAAACTATTAAATACAGCTTAATAAATATTGGGAAAGGATTTATAAAATGAAAGTTCTTGTTGTGAATTCGGGAAGCTCTTCTATTAAGTATAGGCTTTTCGATATGGACAATGAAACTGTTTTGGCAAAAGGTTTAATTGAAAGGATTGGCATAGAGGGTTCGAAAATAAGCCATTATCCCACCGGGAAAGAGACGTTGAAAAAAGAGATAGAGATACCTGATCATCGAAAAGGTATTGAGATATTGATAGAATCTTTATTAAATGATAAGTATGGTGTTCTAACAAGTATTTCAGAAATTTCCGCTGTGGGACATAGGGTTGTACATGGTGGAGAAAAATATTCAGGATCAGTTTTAATCAATGAAGATGTTATAAATACCCTCAATGAATATACTGAATTAGCTCCATTACATAATCCACCAAATATTTTAGGCATTAAAGTATGTCAGGAGCTGTTACCGGATATACCGCAGGTAGGTGTGTTTGATACAGCGTTTCATCAATCAATTCCAGAGCAGGCATTTCTCTATGGTCTACCTTATTATTATTATAAAAAGTACCGCATAAGAAGATATGGTTTTCATGGAACCTCTCATAAATATGTAGCACAAAAGGCTTCTGAAATGCTTGGACAAAATATTAATGAACTTAAAATAATTTCTTGTCATTTAGGCAATGGTTCCAGTATAACTGCAGTTAAAGAGGGGAAGTCTATAGATACGAGCCTTGGATTTGGTACTATTTCAGGTGTAATAATGGGTACACGTTGTGGTGATATAGATCCAGCGATCATCCCTTATCTAATGGAAAAAGAAAAAATTAGTATTAATGAAATGAATGATATTCTTTATAGAAAAAGTGGATTTATCGGTTTATCTGAAGGTGTTTCAAGTGATATGAGGGATCTGGAAGAAGAGTCAATTAGAGAGAATAAAGAAGCTCAAAAAACTTTAGATGTGTTATTCTATGGTATTAAAAAATATATAGGAGCATACACAGCTATAATGAACGGACTGGATGTATTAGTGTTTACTGCGGGAATTGGTGAAAATTCACCTCTACTCAGAGAAAAAGTGTGTACAGACATGGATTTTTTAGGAATTAAATTTGATAATAAAAAGAATGATGGATTAAAAGGAAAAAAGGCTATTATAAGTGCCGATGATTCAAAGGTTGCAGTGCTGGTAATTCCAACAAATGAAGAATTAATGATTGCAATTGATACTGCTGAAATATGCAATAAATAAATTGATAATTTGTTACAATATATATTCTTAAATAATTGTTTAGAGAGGTTATAGATGTATCTTATTGACAAAAAGACAAGATTATTCCAGGGAATGTATAGTATGTGGATTAAAGCACCTGAAGTTGCTAAAACTGTTGAACCAGGTCAATTTATTATTTTAATGACTAAGGAAAAAGGAGAGAGAATACCGCTCACAGTGGCTGATTATGACCGCGAAAAAGGGTTGATACAAATTGTATTTCAAGTTGTCGGCAAAACAACTGATGAATTGTCCTGTTTAAAAGAAGGTGATTACTTATATTCATTTACCGGACCTTTAGGACATAAATCTGATATTGCATATTTTGGAACAGTTGTGGTTGTTGGAGGTGGTACGGGAATAGCATGTATTCATCCGATTGCACGAAAATTAAAAGAGGCTGGCAACAAAGTGATTGCTATAATCGGGGCCAGAACTAAAGATCTGCTTATAATGGAAAGGGAATTATCGGTTGTTTCGGATGAATTAATTGTCACTACAGATGATGGGAGCTATGGAAGAAAAGGATTTGTTACAACTGCTTTAAAAGAAAAACTAGATAATGATACATCGATAAAAAAAGTCTGGACAATTGGTCCACCAATAATGATGAAAGTAACTACTGAGCTTACCAAAGATTATCCAGTTGAAACTATTGTAAGTTTAAATACTATTATGGTTGACGGGACAGGGATGTGCGGTTCCTGTAGAGTTTCAATAGGAGGAGAAACAAAATTTGTCTGTACTGATGGTCCTGAATTCGACGGGCAATTAGTTAATTGGGATGAATTTATGCACCGTATCTATCGCTATAGGGATGAAGAAAAAGAGTCCTGGCAGGACTTTAAGAGTAAAAATGAATGCAGATGCAAGGAGAAATAAAATGGCTGAAATGATTGATATGAAGGAGAGAACCAAAAGAGAACAAGTCCCGATGAAGGAGCAGTTACCTTCAGTGCGCATCCGTAACTTTAATGAAGTTCCATTGGGATATACTAAAGAAGAAGCTATTTATGAAGCACAGCGTTGTCTGCAATGTAAAAAACCTACCTGTATGAAAGGGTGTCCTGCTGAAATTGATATTCCTACTTTTATCCGATACATTGTAGAAGAAGATTTTACAAAAGCTTATCTTACCATATTGAAAACGGACGCTCTACCAGCGGTTACCGGTAGGGTTTGCCCTCAGGAGGAGCAATGTCAGAAAGAATGCGTATTAGTCAAAAAGGGAAAACCAATTGCTATTGGTAGGCTGGAACGTTTTGTTGCTGATTGGGCTCGGGAAAATGGAGTTCATGGTGAAAGAGATATTAAAGACAAAAAAAATAAAAAAGTTGCTGTAGTTGGTTCTGGACCTGCAGGGTTAACCTGTGCAGCCGATCTTGCAAAAATGGGCTATACTGTTACTTTGTTTGAAGCTTTGCATAAACCCGGAGGAGTACTTGTTTATGGAATACCAGAGTTTAGATTACCGAAGTCAATTGTTGAGTATGAGGTTGATGAAATAGAAAAGTTAGGAGTAGAGGTTATTTGCGATCAGGTTATTGGTGCTACCCGAAGTGTTGAAGATTTAAAAAAGGAATTTGATGCAATATTCCTTTCCAACGGTGCAGGTGCACCTCGCTTTATGGATATACCTGGTGAAAACATGAATGACGTCTACTCGGCTAATGAATTTCTAACCCGTTCGAATCTGATGAAATCATATTTATTTCCTGAACATGATACTCCAATTAAGATTCGAAAAAGAGCGGCTACCATTGGTGCGGGAAATGTAGCTATGGATGCAGCTCGAACTGCTTTACGTTTAGGTGCAGAAAAATCCTATATCGTTTATAGACGTTCAAGGGCCGAAGTCCCCGCCAGGGCAGAAGAAGTTCATCATGCTGAAGAGGAAGGAATAATTTTTCATTTCCTAACGTTGCCAATAAGGATATTAGGTGACAAAGAAGGTAATGTCACGGGTATGGAATGCTTGAAAATGGAGCTTGGTGAACCAGACCAATCAGGCAGAAGAAGACCAATCCCCATTGAAAAATCAAATTTCATATTAGAAGTAGATATGGTTATCGATGCAATAGGTACAATGGCTAACCCAATTGTTGCTAGAAGCGCTGAAGGTGTAGAAGTTAATCGATGGGGTTATTTCAATGTTGATGAAATTACTAAAATGACCTCTTATGAGGGGATATTTGCTGGTGGTGATATTGTAAGAGGTTCAGCAACCGTTATTTCGGCTGTAGGGGACGGTAAAGTAGCTGCACGTTCGATCGATGCCTATCTATCATCAGGAAAAAGTTTAAGAGATTCAAATAATAATATTATATAACAAAAAAACATAAAACAAGTGGAGGTTTTATTATGTCACAGGATAAAGAATTGAATCCTTTTAAAATCGTTCAGGCACAGTTTGATGAAAATGCCAAAAAGGGTAATTTAGACCAATCAATGCAAGAATTTTTAAGAGAAGCTGAGCGAGAAATCCAGGTTAGAATACCGGTAGATATGGATGATGGAACTACTAAAACATTCACTGGTTTTCGTGTCCAGCATTCCACAGCACGTGGCCCAGCCAAAGGTGGTTTGAGATTTGCAGCAAATGAAACTATCGATATGGTACGGGCACTGGCTATTATGATGACCTGGAAATGTGCAGTAGTCAATATCCCTTTAGGTGGAGGGAAGGGCGGAGTAGCCTGTGATCCCAGAGAATTATCTGACCGTGAAACTGAAAGACTCTGTCGGGGTTGGGTAAGAAAAGTATATGATTTTGTTGGTCCAGATATGGATGTACCTGCACCCGATGTGGCAACTAATCCACAGGACATGTTATGGATTATGGATGAATATGATACTATTGCCAGAAGCAGAAAACCAGGATTTGTTACCGGAAAAGCGGTTGGCGTAGGTGGTTCATTAGGTAGAACCGAAGCTACCGGTTATGGAGTCATCTATTGTGTTAGAGAAGCTTTTAAAAGGTTGAATATTGATTTTAAAGGAGCTACCGCTTCAATTCAAGGCGCAGGGAATAATGCACAATACTGTTGTGAAAAATTTACCGAGTACGGTGGTAAGGTAGTAGCAATGTCATGTTGGGATCCAAATGATAAAAAATCTTATACATATAGCTGTGAAAATGGTATTGACCCCAAAGATCTATTTGCTCCAGGTACCTTAGATAGATTTGGCACAATCAACCCGGAAAAAGCAAAATCCTTTGGTTGGATCAAGGAAGATGGTGATGCTTGGATAAAGAAACCCGTAACTGTTCTAATTCCTGCCGCTTTGGGCTCAGCTGTGCATAAGGATAATGTTAATGATATAAACTTTGATGTGTTAAAAGTATATGCTGAAGCAGCAAACTCTCCCACCACCCCTGAAGCGGACAAAGTTATTAAAGAAAAGGGTGTGTACCTTATTCCAGATTTCTTATGTAATGCTGGAGGGGTCACCGTATCATATTTTGAACAAGTACAGAATAATATGAATTATTACTGGCCCAAGGAAGAAGTCTTCGAAAAGCTAGACCATATCATGACCTCAGCTTTCAATGATGTTATGGATTTAGCTGAGAAAGAGAATTTATATGCCCGTGATGCGGCTTATGTTATAGCAATCCAAAGAGTTGCTCGCGCTGTTGAAGGAAGAGGATGGGTTAAGACAAAGAAATAATATATTAAACGGATATATAGCCGGTTAGGGGCTTTACATTAGCCCCTAACCGAATCTCAACGGGGTATTTAAAAATATGAAAGTATTTGCTCTTATTGGTGAAAGTGGAACTGGAAAGAGCCACAAAGCTTCGCTAATAGCCCATCAAGAAAAAATTGAATATATTATTGATGATGGCCTCTTAATAAAGAAGGATAAGATTTTGGCAGGACTATCAGCAAAAAAAGAATCAAATCGAATTCAGGCTATTAGAAGAGCTATTTTTTTTGATAATGAACATGCTAATTCAGTAAAAGAAGTACTTAAGAATAATAACCCCAAAAGCATTATGGTATTAGGAACATCAAGAGGAATGATAGACAAGATAATTGAAACATTAGAACTCCCCCCTGTTAGCAAAGTATTTAATATAGAAGATGTTTCTAGTAAAAAAGAAATACAAATTGCACGTATGAGTCGTGCTAAAGAAGGGACACATATAATTCCTTTGCCAGGAATTGAAATTCAGCGAAAATTTCCAATAAATTTAGTAGAATCCTTGGAAATATTTTATCGAAAACGATATGTTAATAAGAAGATAGGCGAACGGACAGTAGTTCGTCCTCCCTTCAGTTATTTTGGAAAATTGTTTATTTCTGAAGATGCTATTTTAGATATTATATATTTTCAAATGAGAAGTTTTAAAGATGTGATAAGGATTGGCAAGACTAGAATAAATATTAATGAAGAAGGTATTCTAATTCAAATCAATCTTACACTAAAGTATGGTCGTAACTTAACCGAAATAGTAAAGACAATACAGGAGAATCTCAAAAAAGAACTAGACTATATTACTGGAATCACTATTAAAAAAATTGATGTTTTAATTGAAAATTTAACAATTGAAAAAGCAGGTCTACCTTCAATTAAGAAATAGAGAACATTTACAATAATTATATTCCCCCATTTAATGTTTAATCATATCAAAAAGATAAATGATTATATTGTTTGAACAGTAGTTTAATGAGGAAGGAATAGAATTCCTTTTATAAATTTTATTTTATTAAAACTTATTATTCTAAGAGGAATTTTCAAAGATAAAAGGCAGAATATAATAATAACATAGAATTTTTTAGCATCTTTCTGTTATTTGTTAACAGGTGCTTTTTAAATATTTTTAATCATCCATACATAGATTAACTGAAAAAAGGAGGGATTTCAATTGGATTACAATGAAATCGATAAGATCAATAAAGCTAAAAAAAGCTGGGAAGAGAATACTTTAAATAAATCTTTAAAAAATTATTCTGAAAGGAAAAAAGTATTTGTCACTGGCTCAGATGAAGAAATAAATAGACTGTATGACCCGCTAGATTTAAACAATTTTGATTACATAAATGATTTAGGTTATCCCGGTGAGTTTCCGTATACCAGAGGAGTGCAACCGACCATGTATAGGGGAAGATTGTGGACTATGAGACAATATGCAGGGTTTGGAGATGCAGAAGAGTCAAATAAAAGATATAAATATCTTTTAAAAAATGGACAAACTGGTTTAAGTATTGCTTTCGATTTGCCAACTCAAATTGGATACGATTCTTCCCATCCCATGTCTCATGGAGAAGTAGGAAAGGTTGGTGTAGCTATAGATACTTTAGAGGATATGGAATTACTCTTTGATGGTATTCCATTGAACAAAGTAAGTACTTCTATGACTATCAATGCTCCCGCAGCAGTTCTGTTAGCTATGTATATTGCTATTGCCGAAAAGCAAGGAATTCCTAAATCTGAACTTAATGGGACTATACAGAATGATATTCTGAAAGAATATATTGCTAGAGGAACTTATATTTTTCCACCCTCACCATCTATGAGGCTGATTACGGACATTTTTGGATATTGCTCTGAGGAGTTACCAAAATGGAATACTATTAGTATCAGCGGATACCATATAAGGGAGGCTGGGGCAACAGCAATTCAAGAAATTGCTTTTACTTTAGCTAATGGGATAGCATATGTTGATGCTGCGGTAAAGAGTGGTCTGGATATAGATGTTTTTGCTCCCAGATTATCTTTTTTCTTTAATGCACACAATGATTTGTTTGAAGAGGTAGCCAAATTTAGAGCTGCACGCAGATTATGGGCTAAAATAATGAAAGACAGATTTAGTGCAAAAGATCCCAAATCGATGATGTTACGTTTCCATACTCAAACTGCAGGCTGTACCCTTACTGCCCAGCAACCTGATAACAATATTGTTAGAGTTGCAATTCAAGCCCTGGCAGCAGTACTAGGTGGAACTCAATCTTTACACACTAATTCAAGAGATGAAGCATTATCACTTCCATCTCAAAAATCAGTTAGAATTGCTCTGAGAACACAGCAAATTATTGCTTTTGAAAGCGGAGCTGCTGAGACGATTGATCCTATGGCTGGTTCTTACTATCTTGAAAAATTAACAAACGAAATAGAAAATGGTGTAACCAATTATATTGATCAAATAGATAGATTAGGAGGAGCCCCAAAAGCTATCGAAAGAGGGTTTGTTCAGAGAGAAATTCAAAACAGTGCTTATAAATATCAGAAAGATATTGAAGAAAAGAAAAGAATTATAGTTGGAGTGAATGAATTCCAATCAGAAGAAGAACCTGTAAAAGATTTGTTAAAAGTAAACCCAGAAATTGAGAAAAAACAGAGAGAAAAGCTAGCCTTAATAAAAAAGAAACGAGATAAAGAAAAAGTTTGCAAAAGCTTATCTACTCTAAAAAAGATTGCTGACACAGACCAGAATGTTATGCCAGCAATAATTGATTGTGTTAAAAATTATGCTTCTTTGGGTGAAATATGCGATCAGCTTAGAGAGGTATTTGGCGAATATAAAGATTCTATAAATATATAAGATAATAAGGACGGTAAGTATGAAGAATATGAAAATTAGAGTTTTAGTTGCAAAGCCTGGTTTAGATGGGCATGATCGTGGTGCAAAAGTAATTGCAAGAGCGTTAAGAGATGCAGGAATGGAGGTTATTTATACCGGTTTAAGACAGACACCAGAACAGATTGTTGAAACAGCAATCCAGGAAGATGTTAATGTCATTGGATTAAGTATACTTTCTGGGGCACATATGTATCTATTCCCAAAAATAATAAACCTTTTAAAAGAAAAAGAAGCTACAGATATTTTAGTTATTGCTGGTGGTATCATTCCTAATGAGGATATTAAAGAACTAAAAGAAATTGGTATTAAAGAGATATTTACCCCTGGAACAGATACAAATAAAATAATTGAATTTATTAAAAACAATATTTCTATTGCCCATTGCTAAAGTTAAAGGGAGAATATTTAAATGGATTTGACCACAAGGGTGACACAAGGCGATACCAGAGCTGCAGCAAAATTGATTACTATGGTGGAAAACAATTTTAATGCTGCTCAAAGTATATTGAGAGATCTATACAAATACTGCGGTAATGCAATTGTCATTGGAATTACAGGGCCTCCGGGATCTGGTAAAAGTACAATTACAGGAAGGTTGACACAACATATCAGAAAAATCGGGAAAAAAGTAGGTATTATTGCCATAGACCCAAGCAGTCCATTTTCCGGTGGAGCTATTCTCGGCGATCGAATTAGAATGCAAGAACTGGCTACTGATAAAGATGTATTTATTCGGAGCCTTGGAACCAGAGGACACTTAGGAGGACTATCGTCTTCGACTCAAGCGATAATTAAAATAATGGATGCAATGGGGAAAGACATTATTTTTGTTGAGACTGTAGGTGTTGGACAGTCTGAAATAGATATTATTAAAGTATCAGATATTATTTTGTTAGTTGCTATTCCCGGTATGGGAGATGATATTCAGATCATAAAAGCTGGTATTATGGAAATAGGAGATATAATTGTTGCTAATAAAGCTGATAGAGAAGGTATAGAAAAGTTAATTTCTGAAATCGAAATGATGATCCACTTAAATGATAAAGGAACAATAAATCCCTCCATTATTAAAACGGTTGGCATAGAAAATATTGGCATAGAGGAACTTTGGATGGAAATTGAAAAAATAAGTACTCTTTTTATGGAAAATGGACAAATATATCTAAGAAGAAAAAACCGTATTAGGAAAGAAATTTATGATCTTTTTCAAGAAAATTTACAGGAAATGTTTTTTCAATTTATCGGTGAAGATGTATTAGAAAAGGAAGTAGAAAAAATATTAAATCAAGACAATGATCCATACTTTGCAGTCCAAAAACTCACACAAATATTTAAAGAAAAAATTTTTAAAGAGGATAATATAATTGTTTAAAAAAATAAATCATATTGGAATTGCCGTTAAAAATTTAGAAGATGCTCTTCTTATTTTTCAAGATACTCTGGGAATGTCGTGTTTAGATATTGAAGAGGTGGAAGAACAAAAGGTTAAAGTAGCCACTTTGCCGATAGGCGAAAGTGTTATTGAATTATTGGAATCAACGTCACGAGAGGGAAATATTGCTAAATTCATTGAAAAAAAGGGAGAAGGAATTCACCATATAGCTTTTGAAGTAGATAATTTAGAAACAAAATTGGAAGAACTAAAGAAAAAAGGTGTTCAACTAATTGATCAAAAACCACGTATTGGAGCAGGTGGCGCAAAAATTGCATTTTTACATCCAAAAAGCACTAACGGTGTATTGATAGAATTATGTGAACATTAAGAATCATAACTAATCATTAAAAAGAAAGGAGAAACTTTATCCGATTTAGCACTTTTACTGTAATAAAAAATAGAACACTCAGAAATTGAAGAATTAAAGGAAGGTGAGATATCCAATGGAACAAACAATTAATGAATTAATGAAAGTTTTACAAGAAAAAAAAGAGAAGATTCTCGCCGGCGGCGGAGAGAAAAGAATTAAAGCACAACATGAAAAAGGAAAGCTTACTGCCCGGGAAAGAATATCTTTGTTGTTAGATGAAGGCAGTTTCAATGAGTTAGATTTATTTGTAGAGCACCGTTGTGTAAATTTCGATATGGCCGGTAAGGAAGTTCCTGGTGAAGGTGTAGTAACTGGCTATGGCACTATAGATGGTCGCTTAGTATATGTCTTCTCTCAAGACTTTACTGTTATTGGTGGCTCATTAGGCGAGATGCACTCTAAAAAGATATGCAAAGTACTGGATATGGCAATGAAAATGGGTGCACCAGTTATTGGAATTAATGATTCTGGTGGTGCCCGTATTCAAGAGGGTGTTGATTCCTTAAGTGGTTATGGTCAGATATTTTATAGAAATACCATTGCTTCAGGAGTAATTCCGCAGATCTCTGTCGTTGTTGGTCCAACAGCTGGTGGCGCAGTGTACTCACCTGCAATTATGGATTTTGTATTTATGGTAAAGAAAATTGGAATTATGCATATTACCGGCCCCAGTGTTATTAAGGCTGTAACTGGTGAGGATGTTTCTCCTGAGAAACTAGGCGGAGCAATGACTCATAATCAAAAAAGTGGAGTTGCGCATTTTGCCTGTGCTAATGAACAAGAAGTATTTAATTCAGTTAGAGAGATGTTAGGTTATATTCCTTCCAATAATATGGAGAATGCTCCTATTATATGTTCAGATGATGATCCGAACAGAATGGAGGAAGCTCTTTTATCTATTGTTCCAACTGATCCAAATAAACCCTATGAGATGAGAGATATAATTAAATATATTGTAGATAATGGTAATTTTTTTGAATCTCATGAACATTTTGCACGGAATATATTAACAGGTTTTGCCAGATTAAATGGACAAAGTATTGGTATTATTGCAAACCAACCAAAAGTATTAGCGGGATGCCTGGATATAGATGCATCTGATAAAGCTGCTCGTTTTATCCGTTTCTGTGATGCTTTTAATATACCTATACTAACACTTGTTGATGTTCCCGGGTTCCTTCCAGGAACAACTCAGGAATATGGTGGAATAATTAGACATGGAGCAAAAATGCTATATGCTTATTCTGAAGCAACAGTGCCGAAGATAACTGTAGTGGTAAGAAAATCATATGGAGGTGCGTATCTGGCAATGTGCAGCAGGGATTTGGGTGCAGATCAGGTAATTGCATGGCCAACTGCTGAGATAGCAGTAATGGGTTCACAGGGCGCGGCTAATATTATTTTCAAGAAAGAAATTGATGAAGCAAAAAATCCTGAAGAATATCGTCAGCAGAAGATTGATGAATACCAGGAGAGTTTTTCCAATCCTTACGCAGCCGCCAGTAGAGGATATGTTGATATGATAATAGATCCCAGAGAGACCAGGCCCAGATTAATTACAACTTTGGAAATGCTTTCTACTAAAAGAGAGAGTCTACCAGGGAAAAAACATGGAAATATCCCTCTTTAACAGATATTTGGTAAAAGATCCCGAACAATATTTTAAAAAATAATTCTTTCCAATTGGGAGAAGGAGTGCAACATGTATGAAGGAATAAAAGGAGCAATTTTATTGTCAGTAATTGCAATGGTTGTTGTTTTTGTGGTTCTAAGTTTACTGGCGTTAATGATGGTAGGCTTAAGAAAGATAGTTAAATCTTCATCTAAAAGTATTTCCAAAGAACAGGTGGTTGTTAAAAAAGGCGACTTGCCTGTTGTTCCAGTAAAAGAAAAAGATGAGATCAGTGCTGTTGTTAGTCAAGATGAAGAGATAGTTAGTGTAATAACAGCTGCAATAGCTAATTACATGAGTATGTCTCCATCACTACAATCAGCCAATGTTATTAATATCAAAAGAATTACACCACAGACTTTAAATCCCTGGGCAATATCTGGCAGACAGAAAATAATGACAGAAAGAACATATATTAGTACTAGAAAAAAAGGAGGAATTTAAGACAATGAAACAATTTAAAATCAAAGTTAACGGAAATGAATACATGGTAGAAGTGGAGGAAATGCTAACAGGTCAAACAGCTGCGCCAAAAGCACCTGCTGCACCGGCTGTTAAAACAGAACCAAAAGAAACAAAAATTGCTCCCGAACCAGTAAAGACAGAGGTTAAAAACGAAGTGGCTGCTAGCAGTTCAGAGGGGGAAGAAGTAATAACTGCTCCTATGCCTGGTAAAATCTTGAAAATAAACGTTTCAGTTGGAGATTCTGTACAGGATGGAGATACTCTATTAATTTTAGAAGCGATGAAGATGGAGAATGAAATAGTAGCTGGTTCAAGTGGAAAAATCAAAAAAATCTCTGTATCTGTAAATGACATGGTAGAAACGGACGACCCGTTAGTAATCATAGGATAACATCATCCTGAAAGGAGCACAATATGAATATTGGTAGTTCCATTATGGAAATGACCAAATTATCAGGCTTTGTAGGGTTGACGCTTGAAAGTGCAATAATGCTTTTAGTCGGTGGAGTATTACTTTACCTGGCAATCGTAAAAAATTATGAACCATTATTGCTTTTGCCAATTGCCTTTGGTGCAATACTAGTAAATTTACCTCTTTCAGGTTTAATGGAAGAAGGTGGCTTTTTAAACATACTTTCATTTGGTATACGTAATGAATTGTTCCCAATCTTGATATTTATGGGAATAGGAGCTATGACTGATTTCGGTCCATTACTGGCAAATCCTGTCACATTCTTGTTAGGGGCTGCTGCACAGCTAGGAGTTTTTATGGCTTTAATAGGTGCAGTTATAATAGGATTTGATATCAGAGAGGCTGCAGCAATAGGAATTATTGGAGGCGCAGATGGCCCGACTTCTATCTATTTAGCTTCTAAAATGGCCCCGCAAATATTGGGGGCAATTGCTGTTGCAGCTTATTCATACATGTCTTTAGTTCCTTTAATTCAACCACCAATAATGAAGCTCTGCACAACTAAAGAGCAAAGAAAAATTGTAATGAAACAATTACACCCGGTTTCTAAAGCTGAAAAAATACTTTTTCCCATTATTTGTACTGTTGTAGTAGGACTGATTTTACCTACAACTGTTCCAATCATCGGTGTTATGATGCTGGGCAATTTATTTAGAGAAAGTATGGTTGTCGATCGATTGTCAAACACAACTCAAAATGAACTTATAAACATAGTCACCATATTTTTATCGACCTGTGTTGGTGCAACAATGCAAGCAGAGTATTTTTTAACTGTTCAGACTATCAAGATAATTGTTTTAGGGCTGGTGGCTTTTGCCTTCAGTACTTTTGGTGGGGTAATGTTCGGACAGGTGCTTTACAGATTGTCAGGTGGAAAGATTAATCCACTTATTGGCTCTGCAGGAGTATCTGCAGTACCAATGGCTGCTAGAGTAGTACAAAAAGTGGGCCAAGAAGCTAATCCGAAAAATTTCCTATTAATGCATGCTATGGGTCCGAATGTTTCAGGAGTTATTGGAACAGCCGTTGCTGCAGGAGTAATATTAGCATTGCTAAAGTAAATAGCAAGGTCAAACATAGGGTAATTTTAGAAAGAATTAATCTAGCATTTTTTGTGTAGTTAATGGCATTATTAACAATCAAAAAGGAATTAATATTAATATTAGATGATATTTGCTGATTGTTTGTAAAAAAATGCACCTATTAGATAAATTTAATATAGGTGCATTTTTTTACAAACTTTTTTAGTTATGTTAGAATTTAACAGAACATTTTTAGACATTTCAAGAGGTATTTATTTTGAAACTAGAAACAAAAAAAGTATTTATCGTTTTTATTGTTATTTCGTTTATTTTATCGTTAATTGTTGGAATAAAAAGATCCGCTATAGAGAATGATTATAAACAAATTGATTTGGTAATGAGCTTAAATAAAATTAGAGAATTGTCCATAAAAGATGGATATGATGAATATGAATTGTTGAAAGAATTAAAATCAGCAGGAATAACATCTATTGCTATTCAGGAGGATACCATTCAGACATTAGTTTCACAGGGAAAGATTGCTTTCTTTTCTACAAATGATATTTACAAAGCAAATTATTTGCCAGATTTTGATTTGTTTAAACGTCTCAATATCAGTAATAATGAGTTGATGATAGCTTGTAAAGATGATGATTTATTCAAAAGGATAAAAGATAATTTGCAATCTTTTCTTGGAGGAACCCCTTTGAAGATAGATCAAATTGGAGAAAAAAACCATATAATGATTTTTCAAGCTGATGAAGAAGATCTGATGAAGTTAGGGCTAGGGTTTTCAAAAAATGATATAGAAAAGATTCAAGAATTTGGTTTCAATCTTATTTTACGGCCAAAGAATACCTCAAAAATAACTAAAGATATTATCCAGCAGAAAATAAAATTTATAGAGGAATCTAATGATATATCTTCCTTGATTTTTGATGAAGAAGAAATTCTTGGGTATCCTTCGGTAAAAATGATGGCAGAAGTGGCAAAACATTTACAGACACACGATATTCCTTTTGGAATAATCGAATTTACTTCACAAAAAGGAATTCAAAGTCTTTCTTCCAGGATAAGCAATCTAGCTCTCCGAGTTCATAGTATTACAAAGGATGAGATGGATAAAATCAGCCTTAGCAAAGCTGTAGAAAGATGGCTTAGAGCAGCCCAGGAAAGAAATATTAGAGTATTCTATATAAATCCATTTTTAAATGTTAGAGAAGAGGGGCTAGTTAAGTTTAATTTAGAATATATTGAAAAGATCAATAACCAACTAATCCGTAGTAATTTCCTTATTGGTAAGGCTACTCCACTCCCATCTTTTCAGGTACCGATCTATTACATATTTATGATTGGTTTGGGTTCTATTTCTGCTGGAATATTATTGTTAAAACAATATTTTAAGTTTAAAGAGCAATATGAAATAATTTTGTTTATACTTCTGTTTCTGTTTTTACTCTTAATCAACAATTTATTTGGGAAGATTATTTTGGCTAAAATGCTTGCATTAGCGACTGCGATTATATTTCCGACCATGGCAATTATTTTTAATAAAAAATATTTTACTGAAAAATCAGAAGAAGTAGATCTTTTGTTAACTTCAAGAAATCGACATTTTCTTAATCTAAAGCTATTAAAAAATATTTTTTTTGGGATTACAAGAGTTATGTCAATTTCCCTTGCGGGAGGATTGCTAGTTGCTGCTCTATTGTCTAATCATCAATTCATGCTTGCTATACAATTGTTTAGTGGTATAAAAATAGCCTTTATATTACCAATCACTTTAGTTGCTTTTTATTATTGGTGGAACGACAGAAGTAGTAATAATTCACTATTGAAAGAAATTAAGAAGCCCATATTATTTGAACATGCTCTATTGGTGCTTTTTATTGCAGTTTTTGGAGTGATTTATATTACACGTTCTGGCAATTTTTCTTTTTTATCAATTTCTAGTGTAGAAGAAAAGATTAGAATATTTCTTGAAAAAATCTTAATTGCCAGACCAAGAAATAAGGAATTTTTAATAGGGTATCCTTTATTATCAATTGCAATAATGATGAATTATTTTAAATTGAATTATCTAAAAATACCAATTATAATCGTAGGAACTGTTGCGCCGATTACTATTGTTAATACATTTTGTCATATCCATTCTCCCATATTATTTTCACTATTAAGAACATTTAATGGCTATTGGCTGGGGATGCTATTTTCAATATTGATAGTATCTATTTTTATTCTTTTTTTAAGAATATTCAGGAATTGTGTAGATGGCAAAAGAAAACAAACATCCTATTAGAATAATGATCTCAGGATACTATGGTTTTGGTAATTGTGGAGATGAAGCAATTTTATTAGCAATCATACAACAATTATCAGAAATTATTCCAAGAGAAAATATTACTGTCCTGTCTAATAACCCAAACAAAACAGAAGTGCTTTATGGAGTGAATTCCATTTTCCGCTTAAACCCATTTCAAATATTTTCCCAGATGAAAGGGTCAAAAATATTTTTGAGTGGAGGAGGCGGTTTACTGCAGGATGTTAGCGGAAAAGGGTTTAGTATTATATACTATGCATCTTTACTGATGTTAGCCCAGCTACTTAATAAAACAAATATTGTTTTTAGCCAGGGAATTGGCCCCATAAGTAATAACATCAACAAAAAAATAATTAAATCAACTCTGCTAAAGACTAATTTGATAATAGTAAGAGATGAACAATCACAATTAATTTTAGGTGATTTGGGTGTAAAAAAAGATTTGATTTCAGTATTTCCAGATGTTTCTTTTTTGTTGAAAAGAGAGGCTCTTCCCGAAAGAATTAATAATAGATATGGACTTAACCTTCGACAGGGAGACTCAAACAGAGGAAAAAATATTGGAATTGTAATCAGGAATTGTAAGGCTATTCAAAAAGACTATGAAAAAAAAGTTATACAAATAGCTAAAATTGCTGATAACCTGATAACAGAATATCAAGCAAGACTATTTTTTATACCTTTTCAGATCGAAGATGATATCTCTTTAATAAATGACATAACCGAAAA
>JAXGTM010000014.1:0-20324 GCA_040774925.1 Atribacterota bacterium
ATATTTTATTACAAAAAACGTTGTTTATAGTCAAAATTTAGCTAAATAATAAAAAATGGGGAATAATAATAGTAAGAATCGAATATATTAGATATTTCAAATAATGAATATTAGCCATTTTCATGAAGCCGAAAAAGGCAAACTATTCTGAAAAGATAGGACGCAAAGCCATGGATCTAAAGCATCAAGCAATGATTGCCAGGCTACCGGCTTAATCTTATTTTTATGATTTGCCAGGCTATGGAGGTAAAATGAATAATACATTCCATAGAAATTCAGAAAATCATTTAAATATTGAGAAAGAAAGTGACATATTAGAACAGTATGCTATAAACATCAGCATGGATTGGGGAAAGACAGTTAAAAAGAAAGAAGAAAATGGATATACTTCTAAAGGTGCAGTTTTTCGGCCCAGTGCGGTGATGCTCAGAAATTTATTAGAAGGAACTTCCTTTGACCGTCGTACCAATAAAATAGATAACGAAATATTTGAAGATGAAAAGAAGCCGGTTGAATCTGAATTAAATATTGCAACAAATAAATCTAATACTACTGAAAAATATTTTGAAAATAAACCTAAAAAGCGTACCCATGATACCAGAATAGTTAAAAAGAAAAGAACTTCATACAGTACAACACCTAAAAAGAAAAAATTTATAACTGAAAAAGAACAGAATCGCCTAAAACATGTAGTGAAAATTTTATTTGAACCGCCTAAGGAATAAAAAATTAGTTTCTTCATATATTACCCTGCACTTTTTCTACAAATTAGTTATAATTATTATTAGCTTATCCTGAAATTATATTAAAGCTCAGTAAATAATTGTTCAAGAAAACAAATAATATTAAAATCGTTAATCATTTTTAGTGTTGAATATTATTAATGAAAAGATATATTTTATATAGATAATAAAAAAAGGAAATTATATTATGCTTATTGGAGAAAACTATCTTAAAATTAGAGAAAAAATACCTTCCTATGTAAAAATTGTGGTTGCAGCAAAAACAAGAACTGTTAAAGAAATAGAGGAGTTGATAGAAGCTGGGGCTACTGATATAGGGCAGAATTATGTTCAGGAGGCTGAAGCGATATTTAAAAAATTAAAGGATGTTTTCGCTAAAAAGATTTGCTGGCATATGATTGGTCCTTTACAAAAAAATAAGATTAATAAAGCACTTCCTATTTTTGACTTCATTCAAACGGTAGATTCTTTTGAACTGGCTGCTGAAATCGACAAGAGAGTTATTAAAGCAGGAAAAGAAATTATGCCTATATTACTGGAGATAAATATCGGCAGCGAGATAAGTAAACATGGAATAAGACCGGATAAACATGAAAAAATCGAAGAATACCTGGATGAACTGATTAATAGAATATCCTCACTCTCCAATATTCGATTGGAGGGACTGATGACTATGGGGCCACTTGATGCAAACCTGGAACAATTACGGCAATATTTTAGAAGAACCAGGAATTTATTTGAACATATTGCAAACTTAAAATTGAAAAATATAAATATGAAATACTTGTCTATGGGAATGACTGATTCTTACCAGATTGCTATTGAGGAGGGTGCTAATGTGGTAAGAATAGGTACGGCAATATTCGGTCCTAGATAAGTATTATAGTAATCATTAATATATTATTGATATGCAATCAATGAGTATGTACTTGAAAAAATGCATTTAATTGAATAGAAATAAGACAGTTATGAAAATAAGAAAAGATATTAAAGGGATAACATTAAAAGAATTGGAAGAAATAATTATTGAGGAAGGATTTTCTTCATACCGGGTAAAACAGATTTTTTTCTGGTTATATCAAAAAAAGGTTAGAAATATTTCCCAAATGACCAATCTGCCTCAAATTTTAAAAGATAGATTGAATTCTATTTTTTATTTGAGCAGTATTAATTGCATCAAAGTGCTTAAATCTAAAGACGGCTCTATTAAATACCTTTTTCGATTGAGCGATGGTAGCATTATCGAAAATGTCTTAATTCGTGGAAAGAAAAGAAATACTGTATGTCTATCTTCTCAAGTGGGTTGTTTATGGCATTGTATTTTTTGCGCTAGTGGCAAAGGAGGTTATATTAGAAATCTGACAGCAGAAGAAATAGTAGAACAATTAATAGAAATACAAAGAATGAGTGGAGAACAAATTAACAACATCGTTTTTATGGGAATGGGAGAGCCATTCAATAATTACACAGAACTTATAAAATCTATTCACATAATTAATGAGAAGTATGGTTTAAATATTGGAGCAAGAAAAATAACTATTTCAACTTGTGGGATTATTCCGGGAATTAACAAACTTGCTAATAACCCTCTTCAGGTGGAACTATCCGTTTCATTACATGCTGCTGAAAATAGCATCCGGACACAGCTAATGCCTGTTAATAAAAAATATCCATTAATTGAACTTATTGAGGCTTGCAAAGATTATGTAAAGAAAAAAAACAGGCAAATTACTTTTGAGTATTTGATGTTAAAGGGAGTAAATGATTCAATAGAGCAGGCAAACAATTTATGCCGGCTAATATCTGGCTTTAATGCAAAAGTGAATATTATCGCCTATAATCCCATAATAAGTAATGATAAATCAATTCTTTTTCCTTCTGATAATGGCAGTATTTCAGCCTTTCAACGTATTTTAAAGATTAACCATATACCTGTTACTATTAGGTATTCCAGGGGTAATGATATTAATGCAGCCTGCGGACAATTGAAGAATGCATTTCTTAATAAATGAAATTTAATAAATGTAGTAAAATTTTGAATTTGACAGATTATAAAATCTTGACTTTAAATTATTATCTGCTATACTTTTAAAGGACAATTTCTATTGGGCCCATAGCTCAGCTGGTAGAGCAGCCGGCTCATAACCGGCCGGTCCCTGGTTCGAAACCGGGTGGGCCCACCATTTTTAATTTAAGTGTATCTTAAAATTACAGATAAACATATTGAATAATGTTCGTAATACTGAAGTCATGAAATAAACAATGAGAAAAAAAACATATAAAATACCTCTAATATTGAGTAAAATAACTAACCGTACAGAGGTAGAATGTCTACTGACAGGCCTTACTTTATTATAGAATAAAGTAAGGCTTTTTTTATTATAACAATTCTGTTCTATAAAAAAATAATTGTGGAATAGATCTGAATTTTCAAAGCAATTAATGCTTTTATTAAAGAGATAATTTGGAACAGAGTTTCAGAGAAGTGAGGTGAGAAACTTTTGAAAGAGCAGTTAAACGCTTTATTACATCTTCAGAAAATAGACAATGAGATTGCTAAAGAAATATCACGGCAAAAAAAACTTCCATTATTTATTCAGGAAAAAGAAATACAATTAAATAATTACGAAAAAAAATATCAACTTGAGGGAAATAATTTAAAAGAACTCCAACTTAAGATTAAAAGAAGAGAGATGGATGCAAAAGCGATAAATGATAAGATTGAAAAAAGTAAAAATGAATTATATGGTGGGAAAATAAGTGATATTAAGGAATTAAAGCAGCTTCAAAAAGTAATTGAGTCATTGCAGATTGAAAGGGACCAGATTGAAGAAAGTCTATTAATTTTAATGGAAGAGGAAGACATTATTAAAACCAGAATATCTGAAATAGGTAAAGATATTGAAGTTTTAAAAAAACAATTAAGGGAAATACAAAAACAGGTTGAAGAGGAAGATTTATTAATCCAAAAAAGTATCAACATTAAAGAAAAAGAAAAAAAAGAAATTATAAAAGAAATTAATGATGAAACATTAGTAAAACGATATTACATATTATGGAATGATAAGAAAGGGACAGCTATTGCCGAGATTGAAGGCTCAATTTGTAGTGGTTGCAACTTATCGTTGCCCAGTGATATCATATATCACTTACAGAAAGATGATTATTTGATTATATGTCCAAACTGTAATAGAATATTATTATGGAAAGATTCTTCCTGATATAACATCATTTTGATACCCCGTTTTTTTAAAATATTTTAATCTTATAATTATTTTGCAGCATATTAAACAGAGATAAATATATATTTAAAATGGTTTAATTAAAACCTATGTATTAGTAAAAGTTGGTAAGTAAATCGGGTAATCGCGGGTTTGAAGAACCTGAGGAAAGTCCGAGCTCCACAGGGCAGAGCGCTGGGTAATACCCAGTGGGGGTGACCCCAGGAAAGTGCTACAGAAAAGAGACAGCCAGTCTTACTGGTAATGGTGAAAAGGCAGGGTAAGAGCCTACCAGTTATTGGGTGACCAATAAGCTTAGTAAACCCCGTTCGGAGCAAGATCAAGAAGAAAACAGTTAGTGGCCCGCTATAGTTTTCGGGTAGATCGCTGGAAGCATAGGGTAACTTATGCTCAAGATAAATGATTACCACATTATTTTTGCCGAATGGTAAGAATAATGACAGAACTCGGCTTATGATTTACTTGCCAACCAAACTATGATTACACATCCATAAAATTATTATTGGATGTGTTTTTTTAATTGAAATCCTTCAGTTTAGCAGCTAATTTCTTCATATCTCCTCTCTTTCCTCAAGTATTATTAAAAAGAAATATATAAAAATAAAAAATTCTTTTAAAAAAAGAGATTTTTTTTAAAAAATGTAGTATACTATGCTTAAAAGTGGGGTAAAGTGGGGTAAAGTGGAGAGATGATGTTCTTGGGTCAATATGAACATTCCTTAGACAAAAAAGGCAGGATTATTATGCCTGCAAAGTTCAGGGAAGATTTAGGCAGTTCCTTCATTATCACTCTGGGATTAGAAAAATGTCTTTTTGTATATCCAATGGAAGAATGGGAAAAACTATCTCAGAACCTTCAGAATTTACCTCTCGGCAAAAAAGATGCCCGTGCTTTTAAAAGAACGCTAGCTTCAAGAGCATTAATAAGTAATTGCGATCAACAGGGAAGGGTTGTTATTAATAAATATCTTAGAGACTATGCTGAGATAGAAAAGGACATAATAATTATTGGTGTATTTGAACGTATAGAAATTTGGGATTCTAAAAGATGGGAGAATTATTCCCAGCAAATCGAGCAATCTTATGAAGAAATAGCTGAACGTATTTATGAAAATGAAGCTGGAAGTCAGGATTAAAAATGTCTTTTCATTATCCTGTAATGGTGCAACAGGTTTTAGATAACCTGATTACTAAAAAGGAAGGAATATATGTTGACTGCACCATCGGAGGAGGGGGACATTCATTAAAAATAATTGAGAAAATTTATCCAGACGGTTTTTTAGTTGGAATAGACCAGGACATTGAAGCACTAGAGTTTGCCAGAGAAAAATTAGAACATTATGAGAATAGAATAGTACTCGTAAAATCCAATTTTTCTGACCTTGAAATTATTTTACAAAGCTTTGGTTTGAATAAAATTACCGGTATATTTTTTGATCTGGGAATATCATCACATCAGATTGATGTACCCTCAAGGGGTTTTAGTTTCAATAAAGACGATTTGCTCGATATGCGTATGGATTTGAGCAGTAAATTGAATGCACTGCATATAGTAAATAATTATTCAGAAAAACAACTGGTAGAAATATTTAGCGATTTTGGTGAAGAGAGATTTTCTCGTTCTTTAGCAAGATTAATCGTAGAAGAAAGAAAAAAAAATAAAATTGAAACAACAGGCCAGTTAGCTGGAATAATTGTCAATTTTTATGCCCGAAATAAAAAAGGTAAATGGCGAATTCATCCGGCAACAAAGATATTTCAAGCAATCAGAATTGAAGTAAACAGGGAACTAACTGTACTTCAGATTGCTCTACAACAATCAATAAAAGTTTTAGAAATTGGTGGAAGAATAGGAGTATTATCCTACCATTCTCTGGAAGACAGAATTGTTAAAAATACTTTTAGAGAATGGGAAAATAAGGAAAAAATAAATCATTATGGTTATGGTTTAAAAAGGTTATTTAAAAAACCAATTTATCCTCCTGAAGAGGAGATCAGACAAAATCCAAGAAGTCGTAGTGCGAAGCTAAGATTTGCAGAAAAAATAAGTTTATAAGGAAGTGTTTAAAGATGAAAAGTATAATTACCATGGGTGAAAATAATCAATTTTCCTTAAAAACTAACAGGTTGTCGTTCTCTTTTTTTATTATCTCCATCACTCTTGTCAGCTTACTGGTAATAGGGTATATTTGTAGCAACATAATATTAATGAAATTAGGCTATCAATCAATTGACCTGGAAAAGAAGCGGGATGACCTTTTAGTTCAGAGAAACCATATGGAGTCAACAATAGAGAATCTCTCTTCTTTAACCAGAATTGAAAGAATAGCCATTCACGAACTTGGTATGTGTAGACCTGAAAAAATAGAGTTTATCGCGATGTTGCCTAACAAAATAAATCTCAACATGATGGCAAAACAACCTTCTGAATTGGAGCCTGGTGAAAGATATTCAGAGGCAGGCACTTTCTTCAAAGAAGTTGTAAATCTGCAGGTATTCCAAAATCATTAAAACTATTTAGTTAATGGGTGAGGATAGTTGTTTTGGAACATTTTTCTGAAAAAAGAGAAAGAATTCTTTTTCTATTAATTGTTTTTATAATTATTTTTTTATTACTTATTTATAGGCTTTATAATATTCAGGTAGCCGGCGGAAGCGTTTTAAATGAACTTGCGCGCAAGGAACATCTGACATCTTATGTTGTTGATGGTAAGAGGGGAAATATTTATGACCGCAATCTGAAAAGATTAGCTGTTAATGTTGAGTCTAGATCATTATTTGCCATACCTTATCAAATTGATGACCCTGAACATACTGCATACATGCTCTCTTCAGTGTTAAATATAAATCAGCGGGAAATAGAAAAACAACTTGTCAAGGAAAGATATTTTGTCTGGATTGCACGTAAACTTTCTCAGGAAAAATATGAAGAATTGAAAAATTTGAATTTGGACGGATTGGACTTTCTTACAGAGAATAAAAGATATTACCCTAAAGAATCCCTTGCTTCAAATTTAATTGGATTTGTAGGCATTGATAATCAGGGTCTGGAAGGGCTGGAACTTTTCTTTGATAGTGAATTAAAAAGTCAGTCAGGCTTGGTTGTGATGGAAAGAGATGCATCTGGTGGAAAAATTCCCCTTAGTTTGGAGAGCGTACAGCCATCCAAAAATGGATCATCAATTGTACTTGCTTTGGATGAGGTTATCCAATATATTACTGAAGATGCCCTTGATAAAGCCTATCAGGAATATCGTCCAAAGTCTGCTGTTGCAATTGTAGTAAACCCAAAAACTGGAGAAATATTAGGTTCTGCAGTAAGGCCAACTTTCAATCTTAATAATTATCAGAGTTCACAGGAAGACAGCCGTAGAAATCGTGCAATAACCGACAACTATGAACCAGGCTCTACCTTCAAGATATTTACCATAGCTACAGCATTGGAGAACGGAAACGCCTCTCTTTCAGACCATTTCAATTGTAAAGGATGGATCAATTATCATGGTACAGTGATAAGAGATATTGATCCACATGGCTATCAAAGTCTTACAGACATCGTAAAAAATTCCTGCAATGTGGGTCTGATTGAGGTTGGAACACGTATTGATAAAAATGTATTTGCTGAATATTTACATAGATTTGGGTTTGGAAAAGAGACAGGAATTGACTTACTTGGGGAATCTATGGGTTTTTTCAGACCGGTTAATAAATGGTCAAAAATATCTAATGCTTCACTATCAATTGGACAAGAAATTTCTGTTACTCCTATGCAACTTGTTATGGCAACAGCTGCTATTGCTAATGACGGGATTTTGATGAAACCATTAATAATTAACAAGATATTAGATGAAGAAGAGAATGTTATCAAGGAATATAGCCCGGAGACTGTTAGACAGGTAATTTCCTCTCATACAGCTAAAATAATGTCAAAAATTTTGCAAGAAGTTGTGGACAGCGGTACCGGTGGGAGAGCAAAATTAAAACATTATACTGCTGCAGGTAAGACAGGTACCTCTCAAAAATTTGATTTTGCTTTAGGAAAATACTCTTTTGAAAAATTCACCTCATGGTTTGTTGGATTTGCTCCAGCGGAAAATGCCGAAATAGCTGTCCTGGTGATGCTTGATGAACCGAAAGGTAGTTATTACGGTGGAACAGTTGCAGCACCAGTCTTTCAGGAAATTGCTACAAAAGTACTGCCTTATCTTTCAATTCCACCAAACAAATAAAGGGTCGAAGGATTATTTACTTTTATCGAAATATCAAGTAAGATATTTCTGGTCGAAAGCAGAATAATTAAATAAAACTGAATTTGATAATTTTTTTTGAAAATATTTTTTAAAGATGTTCTTAAATTTCTAGTTGTTTTGATTGATTTACTTTTTCTTTATTTGATAGAAATATAGATTACATTTCATTAAAAATAATTAATGTAATATAAAATAAAGGGAAACGAATAATGCCAGAGGTATTAGTGAAACATGAAATTATCAACACTGATTGATGGGTTGGATATTAAAAGAATAGCGGGAGATATCGAAATAGAGATAAATGGTTTAGCACAGAATTCAAAATTGGTTAAGCCAGGTGATTTGTTTGTAAGTATTGAGGGTTTTGTTGTAGACGGCCATGAATATATTTCAGAAGCTATTTCTAAAGGAGCAAAAGCAATAGTAGTGCAAAAGGATATCTCCTTAAACCAGGATGTAACTACAGTATTGGTAGATGATACCAGAAAGGCACTAGCAAGTTTAGCGAATCGTTTTTATAATTATCCTTCAAAGAAGCTAAAATTAATTGGAGTTACAGGAACTAATGGCAAAACTACCGTTGCCTATATGCTTAAGGCAATTCTCGAGGAAGCACATAGAAAATTTGGCTTATTGACCACTGCAGAGAATATTGTTGATAATAAAGTTACTATTTCTAAAATGACTACAATGGAATCGTTAGATTTACAAAGACTTTTTAATGATATGCTTATTTGTCAAACAGAATACGTTATCATGGAAGTATCATCACATGCACTCAGTTTATCAAGAGTAGATGAATGTGACTTCGATATTGCCATTTTTACTAATATTAGTGACGAACATTTTGAAATTCACAAAAATTTTTCTAATTATCTCGAAAGTAAGAAAAGGCTATTCTCATCTTTAAAGAGTTCAGGCAAAAATAGATCGAGAAAGAAAGCTATAATAAATATAGATGAATTTTTTGCTCAAGAATTCATTGATTGTCTAAATAGTAATACAGAAGTCCTCACATATGGAATTAATAATAGTGCAATGTTTAGGGCTGAAGATATTGTTTTAGATTTGAAGAAAACTATCTTTGTAGTTAATACTCCCAAGGGACAAAAAGAAATACAACTCAATATGTCTGGTATGTATAATGTTTATAATGCACTTGCTGCTATTGCAGCTGCTTCCAGTCAGGATATATCTCTGGAAATAATTTCAAATGCATTCAGAAAATTCACTGGTGCTCCGGGTCGGTATAAATTATTGGATTATAACCAGCCCTATACCATCATTATTGATTTTGCTCACAATTTCCATGGACTTGAAAATATTTTAAAAACATTATCCCTTTTTTCTAAAAATAGAATTATTACAATTTTTGGGCATGGAGGAGAAAGAGATAATAGAGTAAGAAAAAAGATGGGTGAAGTTGTTGGCAGTTATAGTGATTATAGTATAATTACAGCTGATAATCCACGCAGTGAAGACCCAGCAATAATTTCAAAGGAGATAGAGAAAGGATTTCTTGAGGTTAATAATACCAATTATACAGTTATTCTAGACCGCATAGAAGCCATAAAACATGCACTTAATATCGCTGAAAAAGATGATATAGTTCTCATTGCTGGAAAGGGTCCTGAAAGCGAACAGGTTTATTGCAATCATATTATCCATCATAATGATAAGGAGATTGTTCATCAGATACTGACTGAAAGGAACAAGTGATACATGTTTGATTTATCCAATTTAGCTGACAATATTCCTGAATCTATAATAATAGGGAATAGAAATACTGTCTGGAACGGCCTTTCTATCGATAGTAGAACTATTAAAACAGGAGAGCTCTTCATAGCAATAAAAGGAGAAAATTTTGATGGTCATAACTATATCAGAGAGGCTTATCATAAAGGAGCTGCGGCGGTAGTTTTAGAAAAAAAATTCTTTCAGAAAAACCCCGGAATTTTCACTGAAATTGAATTAAATTTGCTTTTGGTTGATAATACACTTTTAGCATTGCAAACCTGGGCTCATTACTACCACTCCCTTTTCAAACTGATTGATATCTGTGTTACTGGTAGCTGCGGCAAGACCACAACAAAAGAGATGATTGCACATATTCTGTCAACACAATTTACGATTTTAAAATCTATTGGCAATTACAATAATGAAATTGGAGTTCCTTTAACAATTTTGAATTTAAACTCTTCACATGATGTCTTAATTTTGGAAATGGCTGCACAAAAATTGGGAGAAATAAGAGAGTTAACTGCTATAATTCATCCAGATATCGCTGTAATAACAAATATAGGTGAGGCACATATAGGTTTGTTTGGAAATAGAGATAATATTGCTCTTGAAAAATCAGTATTATTTCAGGATTTAAAAGAAAATGGGGTAGCAGTAATTAATAGAGATGATATTTATTATAATTATCTGCTTAATGCTATTCCGGTACATAGAAAAGTAATAAGTTTTGGATTTCATCCAGAGGCTCAAGTTCGTGCAAAAAATTTCTTTCAAATAGATGAGCATTCACTTCAATTTGAACTATCTTTGCCGGGAAATGAACTTTTTCAAGTAACATTGCCTTTACTGGGTAGATTCAATGTATCCAATGCACTGGCAGCAATTGCAGTTTGCATCGCAATGAAAATACCTGTAAAAAAGATTATTGAGAGTATTTCTAGTTTCAAAGGAAATAGTTTCCATATGGAATATCTATTGCTGGAGAGAGGGATAACGTTGATTGAGGATTATTATAATGCTAACCCTACTTCAACTAAGGAGGCATTACAAAGTGTTTCGGAGATAGCACAAGAAAGAATAAAGATTGCTGTAATAGGAGATATGCTAGAATTGGGCGATGAAAGTATCGATTATCATAAAGATATTGGTAAAAAAGTATCATCTCTTTCTTTCAATATGCTTATTACATTTGGAGAATATGGTCAATTTATTATTCAGGGTGCAAAAGAATCAGGGTTTCTAAAAGATAAATCAATTCATTTTAAAACAGAAGAAAAAAGAGAATTAATCAATTTTCTAATAAATACCACCCCTGATAATAGTGTTGTCTTACTTAAAGGGTCCAGGGGTATGCGGATGGAAGAGATTGTTCAAGCATGGAAGGACCATATTGAAAATAAAAAGAGGTGTGGTTATGCATAGTCCCTTTTTGGCCTGTCTAGCAGCATTTGTTGGTCCCATAGTGATTACTCCTTATTTTATAAAAATACAAAAAAGAAATAAAATAGGTCAGAGAATAAGGCAAGAAGGACCAGATTTGCACCAGCATAAATCAGGGACTCCTACTATGGGAGGTATCGTAATATTTCTCTCCATAGCTATTTCTATGATATTTTTAAAACCGGTGGATAATACTGTATTTGTATCTTTTTTGTTGATGTGCTGTTTTGGCCTGGTTGGGTTAGTAGATGATATTATAAAATTTAGTAAAGGAAGATCGTTAGGTTTAAAAGCTAGAAATAAGATTGCATTTCAGTTAATTATCAGCCTATTATATCTATTTTGGCTTTTTAAAACAGAATTCTTTAATCCTTTCCTCATAATTCCGTTTAAAACAGAACCGATATCCATACATCCATTTCTTTATATCCCTTTTATTACATTAGTAATGATATCTACTACCAATGCTGTAAATTTAACAGATGGGCTTGATGGTTTGGCAACAGGGCTTATTATAATTGCTCTAATTACATTTGCAGTAATTGTTTTTACACAAGGGAAAAAGGATTTGTTTACTTTCATTTTCTTAATTATTTTGTCCTGTTCTGGATTTTTATTCTTTAATTATCACCCTGCAAAAATATTTCTAGGAGACGTAGGTTCATTAGGACTGGGAGGTGTTTTAGCTACTATAGCTGTTTTCAGCAATACAGAAATCTTCTTATTGTTAATCGCAGGTGTTTTTGTGGTCGAAACGCTATCAGTAATAATACAGGTATTTTCAATACAATTGACTAAAAAACCGGTATTCCTTATGAGTCCATTGCACCATCACTTTGAAATGATGAAGTGGAAAGAGATACATATTGTAATGATGTTTTGGATTTTTGGGATACTGTTAGCCTTATTGGGAATAATTGCCTACAATTTCTAAAAGCAGGAAAATTATTACTATTAAAAATATAGGTAGGAAAATGAATTTATTACCAGCTAGACAACCTGATTATATGCTTATTGCCATAATCTTTTCTCTAACTTTATTTGGAATAATTATGGTTTTTAGTTCAAGCTATATTATGGCTTATAAGTGGTATGGTGATAGTTATTATTTTTTCACTAAACAAGTTTTTTCTGCATTTATTGCTACAATAGTTTTTTTGATTACTATGAGAATTGATTATCAGCATTGGAGAAAATTTGCCACACCTATTTTAATTATTTCATTATTTTCGTTAATTATTCTTTATATACCCGGAGTAACAAGATATGTTAGGGGTGCCAGGAGATGGCTTTATCTGGGACCATTTCCCTTTCAACCTTCTGAATTAGCGAAAGTTGCCTTAATTTTATATATAGCAGATTGTTTAACACGAAAAACCGCAAAAGATATTGGTACCTTTGTCAGGGGAATTCTTCCGGTTTTTCTGGTTACTGCTTTTATTTTTATTCTAGTCTTTGCTCAACCTGATTTCAGTACAGGAATAGTTATACTAGGCAGTTCTTTTATTATGCTTTTTATTGGAGGAAGCCGCATTACACAATTGTTTAACCTGATACTTTTTTTAACTCCGCCAGGTATTATTATGGTACTGGGTAAAGAATACCGAAGAGTCAGATTGCTTTCTTTTTTAAACCCCTGGGAAGATCCATTAAAAAGCGGATTTCATATTATACAATCTCTTCTGGCTCTTGGCAGCGGTGGTTTTAGCGGAGTTGGAATTGCACAGAGCCGCCAAAAATTTTTTTACCTACCTGACCAGCATACTGATTTTATCTTTTCCATTATCGGTGAAGAATTAGGATTTTTGGGTACTTCTATGGTTATAATTATATTCCTTATTTTTCTATGGAGAGGCTTCTCCATTGCTAGAAAAGCAAAAGACACTTTTGGTGCTCTGTTAGCAGCAGGTATAACTTCCCTGATTGTTTTGCAGGTTATAGTGAATGTAAGTGTGGTAACAAAGGTGTTTCCTACAACAGGAATTACTCTACCATTTATCAGTTATGGTGGTTCTTCATTAATAGTAAATATGTTTTGTTGTGGGATCCTCATAAATATCTCTAAAAATACTGGGATAACAGTGGGAGAAATCAAATAATATGAAGATTATTGTTACAGGAGGGGGAACTGGAGGACATATATACCCTGCCATTAGTCTGGCACACGAGTTCAAGGATAGGGATAACAATAATGAGATTATTTTTGTAGGTTCTGAGGACAAAATGGAGTCGGATATCGTCCCTCATGAAGGATTTCCTTTCATTGGTATTCGTGTTAAAGGAATAGAAAGAAAGGTTAGTATAGGAAGTATATCTGCCTTGTTACTTTTTCTAAAATCACTCTTTGCTTCTTATCGAATCATAAAAAAGATAAAGCCAGACCTGATAATCGGAACGGGAGGTTATGTTAGTGGTTCTGTTACACTTGTTGCTTCTTTGTTAAATATCCCTACTTTCATTCACGAACAGAATATTATTCCTGGAATCACTAATCAATTTTTATCTATGTTCAGTAAAATAGTGTTTACCAGTTTTCCAGAAACAAATAAATATTTTTGGAAAAAAAATAGAATTATGCCGCTAGGAAACCCAGTCCGAAAAGATATCTGGCAAGGTGATAAAACCAAAATATTAAAGGAAAATGATTTAAACATTAATAAAAAAACTATATTAGTGTTCGGTGGCAGTAAAGGTGCAAGGATTATTAATGAAACTATACTGGATAGTATAAATTTAATTCATAGTACACTTTTGGCTGATTGGCAGGTGCTAATTGTTAGCGGGAAAGATGATTTTGAAGAGTATAAGAGAAAATTGGATAAAACCGGATATAAAGAGATAATCAGAATTCTGCCTTATATTTACCAGATAGGCGATGCCTATGATCTTGCTGATTTAGTTGTATGTCGGGCTGGTGCAACAACTATTGCAGAGCTCACAGCAAAAGGAATAGCTTCTGTATTAATACCGTACCCGTATGCAACTAGAAATCATCAGCTCTATAATGCACTATTTTTGGAAAAAAATCTTGCTGCAATTGTTATTAAAGAAGAAGAGTTAACCAAAGAAAGGGTAGCTGACGAATTATCAAAATTAATGAAAGACAATGAGAAATTATGTCTCCTGGCAAATAATAGTAAAAATTTAGGTCGAAGGCAGGCAGCAAAAGAAATTGTAAATTGTATTTATGATTTCTTAGGAAGGAAAACTTCTCGTAGAAATGCTATTTAAATAATAAAAAAAATAGTGTAAACTATTAGATGAAAAATAGACTTCTATGAGCAAACTAGAAAGGGAAATTATGAGTAATAATGGAAAACGGATTCATTTCGTAGGAATAGGTGGTACCGGAATGAGCGGTATTGCCTCAATAATGCTTGAATTAGGATACCAGATTAGTGGATCTGATTTAAATAGCAATATTTCTACCAAAAGACTTATTGACAAAGGCGCACTAATTTACGAAGGGCATGATGGAAGCCATGTTTTAGGTGCTAATCTGGTAGTTATTTCATCTGCAATTAAAGAAGAAAATCAGGAAGTTATTGCTGCATATGAGAATAATATTGAAGTTATTCCTAGAGCAGAAATGCTTGCCCGTCTTATGAATCAAAAATACCGCATAGCCATTTCAGGCACACATGGAAAGACCAGTACCACCTCAATGATTAGCCTAATACTGGAAGGAATGAATCTTGATCCAACCATAGCTATAGGCGGTGAAGTCAATGATATTGGTGGAAATGCCAAGCTGGGAAGAGGAGATTATGTTGTAGTTGAAGCAGATGAGAGTGATGGTTCATTTTTATTACTCAATCCGAATGTGGCTATTATAACAAATATTGAGAATGATCACCTGGATTATTATACTAATTTAGAAAAAACCATGGATTGCTTTAAAAAGTTTATTGAGAAGGTTCCGAGGGAAGGCTGCGTTGTTTATGGTATGGATTGCCCTAATACCAGAACAGTAGTTGAAAAAATGTGTTCTCAAAAACAGGTTATTTCTTTTGGTTTTCATCCTTCAGCAAGTATAAGAGCAATAAATACTCAATTATCTGGTAACACTTCTACCTCAGATATTTACTTCAAGAAAAACAAGTTAGGAATTTTAAGAATGAATATTCCTGGCCATTTTAATGTATCCAACGCTCTAGCAGCAATAGCTACCTGTATGGAATTAGGATTGAAATTTGATGATATTGCTGAAATATTATATCATTTTAAAGGTGTCAAAAGAAGACAGGAAATAATTCTTAAACAAGAAGAGCGATTAATGATAATTGATGATTATGGACATCATCCTTCTGAAATTAAAGCAACTTTAAAGGGTATGAGAGAAGGATGGCCTGAATATAGAATTATTACAGTGTTTCAGCCACACCGTTATAGCAGGACTCAATTATTACTGGAATCTTTCAGCTCTGCCTTTCAGGATTCTCATATGGTGATAATCAATGATATATATGCTGCCAATGAGAAACCCGTTTCCAATATTTCAGCAGAATTAGTATATAAAAAAGTCAGCAAAGAACACAATGGAGATGTGTATTATTTACCTGGGATCAAGGAAACAATTCCTTTTTTAAAGAATATTATTTCTCATAAAGATATCGTTATAACTATGGGAGCAGGAGATGTTTGGAAGATTGGTGTAGAATTAGCTCGGGATATAGAGGGATTCAAATAGAACAAAAGGAATAGATTGCTGATGTATAGCAAAGAACGGATTTACAGAGATATAATAAATTCTGGTTTGGGAAAAGATATTCTATTTGATGTACCAATGAAAAAGTATAATTCATGGAGAATCGGTGGGAAAGCCGATTTTTTTTGTATCCCTTCTAATCAAGAAATACTGATAAGGATTTTGATTTTTGCATTAGATCATAACATCCCAATATATGTTATCGGCAATGGCTCAAATATATGGATTCCCGATACGGGAATAAAGGGTTTTTTGGTTAGAATTGCAAACACTATCGACAAAATCGAATATTCTGATAAAATGATAAAAGTTGGTGCTGGTATCCTCTTGCCGGTTTTAGTAAAAGATGCTCTCAATAACAATCTTGGTGGAATAGAATTTGCTGCACACATCCCGGGAAGCCTGGGTGGCGCTATTATTAATAACGCAAGTTTTGCAAATTACTCTATGTCAGATATTGTTGAAGAAATTGTACTGTTTGATTGTAATAATCGCGATATCAGAACACTCAATAAAAAACAATTTTCATTTTGTTATCGTGGAATTAATCTAGACTTTAAAAAATTTGTAATTCTTAATGCTAGCTTACTTCTTTCTGAATCAGATCGAGAAAGTAGCATACTGAAAATAAAAAAATTTTATGAACAAAGAAAAAATACACAACCGATCGAATATTTTTCTGCAGGATGTGTTTTTAAGAATCCTAAAGAAAAATCAGCTGGTTATCTTATTGAAAAGGCCGGTGCAAAAGGGTTAGTAGTGGGAGACGCGCAGGTTTCTACTAAACATGCAAACTTCATTATAAACCGTGGTAATGCGACCTCTGATGAAATATTAAAATTAATCGAAAAGGTCGAAAAAATAGTTTATGAATCTTTTGGTATTACTCTGGAGAGAGAGATCAATTTTATTGGAGTGCCTTAATTTTTAAAAGGCTATACTTATTATTTTAAAAAAGAAGAGTGATTATTATTGTCAGTTTACCAGGCTAGAGATAATCTTGAAAATGTTGAAGATTTGATAGTTGAAGATGACGAAGAAGCTATCAGAGAGTATAATCTATTCAGGCTCCTGCTGTACTACATAATTTTAGGGTTTTTAAGCTGGAATATATTTTATTTTATTTTTACATCTTCATGGTTTAATATTGGAAATATCACTATTAATGGTAATATATTTCTAAAAAAGGATATTATTTTATTGCAGAGTGGGTTGAGTAGCCCCGTGAATATTTTCCACTTTAATATAGAGAATTCCTGTGCGAAACTATTAAAAAACCCCTGGGTAGAAAACGTGGATATGAAGAAAATTTATCCCAAACAGATTATTGTTAACATCGAAGAACGTAAACCGGGAGCTCTTCTTTATAGTGATTCCTTCTACTATTTAGTTACAGAAGAAGGAATGATTCTTACAAAATCTAATCAGTTTAATAACGAATACAATCAGTTTATAGTAACTGGTTTTGAAATCAACTCAAAAAATCCAGGTGATGGAATTCAAAATAACACATATAAAGAAATACAAAAGTTGATATATTCTTTAAAAAATTTATTTCCTGACCAGTTTTATAAAATCGAAATTGTTTCATTCGAGGAATTTATACTATTTCATAAACAAAATAATTTAAAAATAAGGGTCGGGAGCGCAGAACAATTAGTGAATCAATGGTATTTATTGGAATCAGCTTTGCAAAAAGTTATGACAGAAAATTTAAAATTACAAGAGATTAATATGAAATTTCAGGAAAGATTATTGATTATAATGGAAGAATAGAAAAAATATTTTCTTATACAATAATTCCATTGTTACAAAAATATAAAACCAATTAATAATTTCCGTAAAACAAAAAGGATTATATAATATATTGGTGAATTATTTTTGGTAAAAGAAGAAACAATTGATTTGCAGATAGGAGGTAATTTATGAGAAGTGATATACTGCTAGCAGGTATAGATATCGGAACAAATAAAACCAATACACTTATTGCTGAATTAAGAGAAGATAATGCCATCGATATTGTAGGAGTAGGATCTGTCGCTTCAAGAGGCATTAAAAGAGGTGTAATCATAGATTTAGAACAGGCTGCAGAAGCAGTTAGAGAATCAATAAGAAATGCAGAAAGAATGTCCGGAGTGCAATTAGAATCAGCAGTTATTTCAGTGAATGGAAGTCATATTTCATCTTTTAATAGTCAGGGAGTGATAGCAATTTCTAAAGAACATCCCGGAATTACCGAAGATGATATTGATAAAGTAATAGAAGCAGCTAAAGCCGGCGTTATTGCCCCGGAGAGAGAGCTGGTACATGTTTTGCCGCGTGAATTTATTCTGGATGGGCAGCAGGGTATATTGGATCCTCTGGGAATGACAGGTTCACGATTAGAGGGGAAAGTACATATAGTCACCGGGTCTGTTACTGCAATTCAGAACCTGCTAAAATGTATAGAGATGGCTGGTATAGAAGTAGACGAGTTGATTTTTGGAAATTTAGCCTGTGGAAATGCAATTTTGAACAGAACAGAAAAAGAATTTGGAGTACTGCTTGTTGATATAGGTGCTGGTTCTTCTGATATTTCAATTTTCATCAATGACAATATTGCATATTCCTCTATTTTGCCTTTGGGAGGCATACAGATAACCAACGATTTAGCAATAGGTTTGAAAGTTTCAATCGAAGAAGCAGAAAAATTAAAGATTCGTTATGGAAATGTAATGGAAAATTACGTTTCGCCCGAGGATGTTATAGAGGTTGTTAGAGAAAATAAGCAATATTCAGAAAAAGTTGCCAAAAAATATATAATAGATATTATAGAGCCAAGGGTTCATGAAATATTGAGTTTAATAAAAGAGGATACTGAAAAATCAAATTACCTTAACAATATTACACAGGGAGTAGTATTAACAGGAGGATGTGCACTTTTACCAGGAATTGCTGATTTAGCCAGTAAAGTATTTGGAAAGAGTGTTCGGATTGGCAGACCAAATTATCAGGGAGAACTGAATGACCTGATTAATGAACCTAGATTTTCTACCGTAATGGGACTTCTCGATTATTCATTAGAACAAATATCAAGTGGAATGTCGAAAAGATCATCGAAGAAAAAAGGTTCTTCACTTATTCACCGAGCCTTCAGCTGGCTAAGGGATTTCTTTTAATACTACAATTTTAAATTTTAGATAAAAAATTTCAAAAATTTGGAAAGGAGGATTAATTTTGCATACTAAACCTGAAAAAACTGGATCATTTGTTGATATTAAAATAATCGGTGTTGGTGGTGGCGGTGGAAATGCTGTTAACCGTATGATTGAAGAAGGAATAAATGGAGTCAAGCATATTTCTGCTAATACTGATGCACAGGTATTGGCACTTTCTAATGCTGAGCAGAAGATTCAGATAGGCACAAGGATAACGATGGGATTAGGTAGTGGTTCTAATCCGGAGATAGGAAAAAGGGCAGCAGAAGAAGATCGTGATACCATAAGTAAGTCTTTAGAAGGTTCTGATATGGTTTTTATTACAGCAGGAATGGGAGGGGGTACAGGTACTGGTGCCAGTCCGGTAATAGCTCAGCTAGCTAAAGAGTTAGGGGCTTTAACAGTTGCTGTAGTAACCATGCCATTTGCCTTTGAAGGTATTAAAAGGAGGAAACAGGCAGAAGAAGGTGTTAGACTGCTTAAAGAGCATGTTGATACTTTAATTGTTATACCTAATGATAGGCTATTACAAATTATTGCTCAAGACACTCCTGTACTGGAAGCCTTCAAGGTCGCGGACGAGATACTTCTGCATGGTATTCGCGGAATATCCGAGATAGTAGTTGAGCCGGGATTAATAAATGTAGATTTTGCTGATGTAAAGATGATTATGGAAAACGCTGGAACAGCTATTATGGGCATAGGAAGATCGTCCGGTGAAAACCGAGCTGCTGAAGCCGCTTACAATGCCGTTAATAGCTCATTGCTAGGTACAAAAATAACCGATGCCAGGGGAATTTTATTTAATATCTCCGGTGGTAAAAATCTTACCTTATTTGAAGTAAATCAAGCTGCTGAGATAATTCAGGAGGCTGCCAATCCTGACGCGAATATTATCTTTGGTGCTGTAATAAATGAATCTTTAGGAGAAGATATCAGGATTACAGTAATAGCTACAGGATTTGAAGAGACCACTGCCAAAGAAGACGAGAATTTAATAGATA
>JAXGTM010000015.1:0-20310 GCA_040774925.1 Atribacterota bacterium
AATTTTGGATCAGGAACCCAATAGTTTATTTCACTTAAAGGAGGCACATTTGGTATTGGAGGTACATCATTTCGCAATGAGTATTGGCCACGCAGGGTTGCCAATAAATATTGTCCTTCAACACTAAGATACCAATTTATAAATAACTTTGCTGCATTAGGATTTTTCCCTTGTGACATCATACCTATAACAGGAATGTACAGGGGACAGCCTGATTCGGGATAGACAATTTCAATCGGTGCACCCTGTTCATATTTTATAGGATAAGATGAATATAAACCCAGGTTTGTTACTACTATTTCACCCGATACAAGAGCATTAGCCAGCCCACCACCGCTGGTATACATTACTGGCTGATTTGGACCCCAGGATTTCAACACCTCTTCACCAAGCTGTGACCTAATAAAGCATACCATTGACCACATTGCTCCACCACCTAAACGCTGGCCACCTAATCTACCTTTCCATTTAGGATCACCCAAATCTGCCCAATCTTTAGGTGCATCTTCCTTGTCAACCAGGATACTATGGTAGGCTATAAGGATGGGACTAGCTCCGGTTGGATAATAGTATCCTTCAATTTTAGAATCATCAGGATACAGCTCACTGGAAGGTGGCACATGTTCTGAGAGCCAGCCTTTGTCATAGAAATCCTGTAAGTAATTAGTATCACTGTTAATTACTACATCTGCTTTCAATACACCAGCTGCCTGCTCGGTTAACATCTTTTCATGTAAAGTAGCTCCCCCGGCTCTGGTGATTTCGACTTTTATTGCTGGAAAGTTTGCCATAAATGCCTTGACCATTGCTTCTTCATGATCCAGACTGTGTGCAGTATATAATTGTAAATCTTTCTCTGCAATTGCTTTTAAATAAGTATCTCTGTCAATAATAAATTCTCCATTAAGAAAAACACCTTCTTCGGTAATTTCTCTACCTTCTTGGCCAGCATAAACCGCCATAGTTGCAATCATTACACCTAATAAGATGAGAAGTATTGCATTAAAACTTCTTCTTATTGCCATTGCAAATTTCTCCTTTATTACATTTGAATTTATTTTGTGTAAAAACACTTATTTTACAATTTATCTAATGTATTCAAAACCACCTCCAATCTCTTATTTTTGTTGTTCAGTTAATTCAGACTTAAGAGCTATCCTTGAAATAATTACTAAAATCAATAAAACTATGGAAAGACAAAGTGCAGTAAATGCCACTGCTCCCCATCTCCCGCTCTCCCAGAGGTCATAGACAAGGACTGTCATAACAATTGATTTTGATGTATATAGGAAAATTGAAGTACTTAATTCACGCACACATAATAACATAACTAGTGTAACAGCTGAAAACATTCCCGGTTTTACTAAAGGAAATAGTATATTTTTAATAGTACCAGCAACCCCACTGCCACTAATCCTGGAGGCTTCTTCGAGCTCAGGATGTATCTGGATCATAGAAGAAGAGACCGCACGTAAACCCTGTGGAGTAAAACGGGATATATAGGCTAATATTAATATCCAAACAGTTCCATAAATACCGATGGGAAGAGATATCCATGCCCATAGATATGCCATACCTTTAACCAGTCCCGCCACTGCAATTGGCATTATACAAATATAATTTAGCAGTTCACGTCCGGGTAATTTAGTTTTATGAATCATATAGCTAATGATTAGATAGAATATTCCTCCAACTATACCGGTAAATACCGCCATAGCCACAGTATTTCTTAAAGCTAACCAGAAAAGTGGATTATTAAGGACAGAATTAATATTCTTCATACTCATTACTGCGGTTGAAAAAAACGATGCTATATCCGGTATAAACATGTAATCTCTGAAAGCAGATTGAATTAGAATTATGTAGGGCAGCACAACTGCTACAAATAGATAGAGCAATGCAGTTATAAAGCAAGGTATTTTTGCCCAGCGTAATTCTACTTCTTTTGGTCTTATTCCTTTTCCAGCAACAGTTACAAAACTACGTTTTCGCAAAATTCTTCCCTGTATGAAGAGAAGTATAGTAACAATCACTATTAATAAAGTACCCATAGCAGAGGCCAAGTTCAAATCATGCGGTGGTGCTCCTCTGACCCAGTTGAAAATAACAGTCGGGACAAAGTATAAACGAGCAGGCTGTCCAAGTATGGCAGGAACAGCAAATACCTCGCACATTAGGATATAAATTAAGATAGCTGATGAGGTAAGTGCCGGCAATATTAAGGGAAGAGTAATTTTAAAAGTTGTTTGCAGGTTATTGCTTCCTGCTATTGATGAAGCCTCTTCCAAAGAGGGATCCATTCTGCTTAAAGAGCCACTGGAAAACATGTAGACATATGGTGTATAGTATAATCCTAAAACAAACATAATACCACCCAGACTATATATGTTTACTTTAAGAGGTATACCTAACCCTCTTAAAAAAACATTTATTATACCTGTTTGGGGACTGCCCAAAAAGCTCCAGGCTAATGCGCCAATAAATGCCGGCAAAAAGAGCGGTATTATAGCAGCTACTCCAATGATTTTCTTCCCAATTACATCTGTTCTAGTAGTAAGCCAGGCTAGCCATATCCCTATAATAAGGGCTATCGTAGTACCTCCCAGAGAAACTAACAGTGTATTTTTTAATGCAATCCAGAATTGAGAAGATGAAAAGATAGCAGAATACTTCTCTAATGTTAACGCTTTAAATGAAAAAGATAATTGTCTCGGCGGTTCAGTAGTTACTGAACCATATAACAATGTAAAATATGGATAAACAATAAGTAAAATAAGTATTAAAAACATGGGCAAGATAGCCCAAAATCCACGATAATTTCGAAAAAATACAATTACTCTGTTTGTTACAGTTATTTTTTTATCACTGTTATTCTTATTTATATCTTTTGGTTCTAATAAGGGCATTTTCTATTAAGCCTCCCGGATAATCGTTTTTTAATAGATGTATTTTAACAATCTTTAAAATAACTATTCTGCTAGAATCTGAATCTCCTCAGGTGGAATATGGGCATATAATTTATCGCGGGCATTAAATGTTTGTGAGGAACCCAGAACAACTGCATGGAGCCTACGCCTTTTAATTGAAATAACATATCTAGTTTGTGTACCCAAATAATTTGGCACAATTACTACACTTTCCCATGAATTATCCTGCCAGCTTTCTTGAACATTCTTCGATAAATAGATATTTTCAGGCCTCATTACCAGCTTAACTTCCTGACCTTTATTAAAAATAATATCCCCCTTTTTAGCTTTTATTTGTACTTTCTCAGGAGTTTCTAGTATATAATAATCGTTCTCTTCGTCAATTATGACAGCATTCACCAGATTGGCTGAACCGACGAAGTCAGCAACATATGAGTTTTTTGGTTTATTACAGATCTCTTCAGCAGAACCTTGTTGTTCAATTATGCCATCTCTCATCAATAAAATTTCATCTGCTAGCGCTATAGCCTCTGATTGATCATGTGTCACATATATAGCTGTTATTCCCACTTTTAGCTGTATTTCTCTCAACTCAAAACGTAAACGTTCACGTAATTTAAAATCAAGATTACTCAGTGGTTCGTCCAGTAATAATACATCGGGACTATAAGCTAGACTTCTGGCTAAAGCTACCCTTTGCATTTGCCCCCCACTCAACAAGGGGGCAGGCCTATCTTTAAGTTTTTGTAATCCCATCAAGTCCAGCATTTCATCCACTCGCTCTTCTATTCTTTCACGTGACCATTTTCTCATCCTGAGCCCATAAGCGATATTATCGAACACAGTTAAATGTGGCCAAACAGCATATGATTGAAATACCATACCTAAACCTCTTTTCTCAGGTGGTAGGCTTATTCCATTTTCCGGATCTGTAACAACCTTATCACCTATGGTAATTCTTCCACTGTCTGGTTTTTCAAAACCAGCTATACAACGTAAAGTTGTTGTTTTACCACAACCACTAGGTCCAAGAAGGACCAATAATTTCCCATCTTCAACTGTAACACTAATATTATTTACAGCTTTGACTTCTCCAAATGTTTTGGTCAAATTTTCTATCATTATTTTCATAAAAAACTGTTTCCTCCAAATCTTATTAACAAAACTTTGTTGAATATAGAGCTTTGAATAATTATTAGTCAGGGTTACACAAATTTATACTTCTCATCTATTGGTACCTTTAGTACTCTCACTATATTTTATCAATTAAATACGTAAAATGTTAGTTTAATCATACTGTAATATTTCCATTGGTATTTTTATTCCCAAAAGAGGTGCATGTTGTTGTGCTCCATACACATCTGTTTCGCCGATACTTCCAGAGTCTACCGGTCTAACGATGGTAGCTTTAATGGCATTAGCTGGATCAAATTCAACAAAGTAGAGAACTTTGTCTACTGGTATCTGATATAGTTCTGCTATTAATTCTTTAGTAATTATTTTACTTTTCTTTACTTTTTCATAATATTCCTTGTTTTTGAAGATAATATCAAAGGTTAATTCAAATGGACCAGCATTCTTACTTCTAATCACATCTGCTATATCGACAATGGAGATTTCCTTTTTCATAATATTGTTCTCTCTCTTGTTTTCTTATTTCTTATTTAAAGTTCTACCATTTCGATTGAAAAGAGTTCATTTGTATCTTCTACTTCAACTAAATGGTGAATATTAAATTTGTAAACTGCGCCAGTGGGAATGTCTGACGGTGCATATGGAAAAGCCAGGTTACCGGCTGTAGCAACACGTCCTTTGTAAGAATAATGCATCAGGGTTGAACGTGCGAAGGCACAAATTGTATTGGCTAATTCTTGCTCTCTGGCAACAACTTCCAGTAAAAGGCATAGTTCATGTGAGGTGATTTCTTTTTGGGGCTCTAATTCTCCCATTACCCCATTTTTCCCATAAATATGGAAAATAATCTTATAGTCATCTTGAGGAATATTATCGAAATAATCTATTACTGTATCTCTCACATGTTTTTCACATTCATCAAACTGTTTAATCATTATCGGGTCCCTGATACCAGCAATACAAACAGTTCTGTATGCAGCCAACTTAGCTCCTTCTAATTTTATGTTTATTTTGTTACTCTTGATTAATTTTGAACCGGTAACTTTTACTGCTCTTTCGTTATACTGTTCAAAATTGCATTCTGTTGTATCAACAATGCCCTCTGGTCCAATTATATGTAAAGGGCTGGATTTTTCATAAAGGGAATGTGCGGCTACTGAGTATGGAACACACTTTCTTTCAGAATTTGTTGGTTCTACTATAAAACAATCTTCCCTTATATAACCCATCATGCAGTCTGATGTAGTACCTGGTACGGATGCCATTGCTCCACATTCTAATATTTTACCCATATGTAAAGATAATCCGGGATCAAATCCATTTTTAATGGGAAGTGCCGCAAACATAGCAGGATCATTAGATCTACCTGCAATAATAACATCCGCACCAATTTCTAATGCCTTTATGTGCATATCTACTCCCATCACTCCTACTATTCTAGTAGAATCTTCTATATCCTGGTAATTCAAATTATTTACCGGGCCTAATGTTTTTATTTTTCTTTCCTGTAACTTTCTTAAAAGGTAATCTTTTTCAACTTCTGCATGTATTAAAGCCATTTTAAAGTGTAAATTATTTTCTCTGGCAATTTCTTTTACTATTTCTGCTGTCCATTGCAAGTGGATTTCTGCACCCGAACCACCAGCAGAACCAACAATTACAGGAATTCTATTTTTACAGCCTGCTTCCAACATTAGAGTCAGATCTTTTTTGGTAGCTTGTTTACTGACAATACCAACTCCCGCCCCTAATTTATGTGGACCCGCATCAGTAGAACCGGCATCTGCTGCAATGACATGCGGATTCTTTTCTAATCCGTTATAAAATGATCTGGCTGGAAAACCATACCCTAACATTCCTACCGGGGAAAGTACTCTAATTTCCTTCATAGAACATTCCCTACCTTACTTTTCTAATTTCTATTTCCTGGTTATTTTAAACTTTTTTCACTTTTTTCAGAATGGTGACCTCTTAGATTACTCAAATCTATAAATATTGTAGCCCTTCTCGGATCAAAGCAGCAGCCAGGCCTCATACACACTATTCTAACTCCACTGGCACGCTGTGGACCGATCTTAATAAAACTACCCAGGGCAGTTGTCGTTCCTCTCAAGCCCAATGGTCCCACTCTACTTTCGTTGGCAATATCAGTAACCATCTTTTCAAACTCATTCTGTCTACTCAAGTCTCCTTCTTTCATGGCTTCCAGCATGAGCACAGTTGCTTCATAATGTGTCCTGCCAATTCCAATCGCTGGAACACATGGAGTACAACCCAATTCTCCGGTAATATCCCTAACCCATTGTCCTATCTCCTTGAATACATTTATTCTATTATGTTTATGAAAAACACGATATGTTTTGCCCCTGATCTCGGGACCCCCTCCTAGCATCATAACCGTTATTTTCAATCCTTTGCCAGGAAAATATTTATAAATTATAGGGGCTGGGAATACTTCCTCCGGTCCTTCATATAAGCCATTTTTCTGTTCTAAACTTTCTAACTGGTCACCTTTAACAGCCATTGGTCTACCGGGTAAATCTTTTAAACCTTTTCTAATACCTGCTTTTACCGCTTCATCAATTCCCTTACTTATCACAGTATCTTCTCCAAATTCAACAAAAACATGAGGAATGCCCGTATCATCACATAAAGGTATTTTTTTCTCCTCGGCAACAGAAGCATCTTCAAGTATCTTTTCTAAAACCCATTTTGCGTTTAAATTATCTTCTCTTGCTATAGCTTCAGTATACTTTTTAATTTGATCAGCACGGAAAGTAGTACTTGCATCTATCAGGCACTGTGAGGTTTTTTCTATGATTATATCACTATCAATATACATTTTCGCTGTTCTCGCTTCCTTCGAAAATAGATTTGCCATGTGCTATAGCAATGATTGCAGGAAAACCTGATACTTTCAGCCTGTGCAATGCTTCCATGCCCTCTTCTGGAAACATAACTATTTCTCTAGAAATTATCTTAGATGTTAGTAAAGCTGTTACTGGAGGAGTGATAGCATAAACGGAATTGTATTTCTTTAAAAGTTCTACAGTCTTTTTAGATAAAGAGCCTTTCCCAATATGCATTTTTATCCCATTCTCTGATAAAGGTCCTATGCTATTTTCTATTTCAATTTTATTACTGCTCGTTGGACCGACACCTGCCGGGCTAACTGCTGTATGGAAAATAATTGCTCCTTTTAAATCTATATCTACCTCTTCCGGCTGCTTTAGATAAAGCTTAACCAATCTTGGCAATACTGCATCTCTACCAGAAAATATTGTTCCATCGATTTCAATCTGATCTCCAATTTTCAATTTATTTATACATTCATTGCTTATTGGAGTATTTATTTTAATCATTACTTCTCCTGTTAACCGGTTATCAAACTATTTTGATAAATAGACTCTGTTCAAATATTGTAATTCTGTCTTATATTTATATATGTTTACCGTACTTCCCTGCAAGGATTAACATTTCATTCCAGGTTCTTAACGAAATTGGTATTCCTCTTTCTTTCCTCTCTTTTTCTATAGCTGCTTCTATTTCACCTGGCAAAAACACCGTTTCTAATCCTTCCATTGGAGGTGATGTTTTTATTTCATTAACAAACAAATCTAACCTTTTTTGAAATTCAATTTTATCCATAAAACTCTCAATATCTATGGCTAAAAAACAATGACCCAGATTAGTTGGCTCTTCGAGGTGTTTTGACCATGAAATTATCTGACTAAGCATTCCCGCTCCAGTCAATACTCCATTTAATATCTCCATCATAACAGTTAACCCATAACCCTTATGTTCACCGAATGGTAAACGTGTACCGCCATTAATAATCTCATTTGGATTATCCGTTTTCTTTCCATACTTATCTAACCCCCATTCAAATGGGATCTTTTGATTGTTCTTTGCAGCTAATTTTATTTTACCACCCGAAACTTTGCTCATAGAGATATCGAGCACCAGGTGATTATCTTCTTTGTAGGGTACCGCAATTGAAAGTGGGTCATTACCAATTATTTTAGTTGTACCACCCCAGGCAGCTGTGTTCTGTGTGGTATTGGAAGTAGTGATGCCTACCATTCCTTCCTGAGCCATCTTTACTGTATAATAAGAGGCAGCCCCATAATGACCACTTCCCTTAACCCCAACAAAACCTATACCTGAATCTCTTGCCTTTTTTAAAGCTAATTCCGTGGCATATTTTCCCACCACCTGTCCCATACCGCTATCACCGTCAATTAATGCCGTTGCTGTTCTCTCTCTGATTATTTTAATATTGGGATGAATTTTGGTTCCACCCTTTTCTAATCTAAGCACATAAACTGGCAGCCTCATTACTCCATGAGAATCAATACCTCTTAGATTAGCAAAAATTAACGATTCGGCAACCGTAAAAGCATCATTCACTTGCAATCCCGTCCTGGTAAGTATTCTAATACATATTTCAAATAATTCTTTGCTTTGTATTAAGACATCTTCACTCATATGTTTTACCTTTTTATCAGGTTTATTTGTTTGAGTTTCTTTAATTTTTATAATATGTCAATATATTTTCTAAATACTATATAACTTTCATGGTGTTTTGATCATATTGTTCTCTCTTTAGCATCAAGTTTATCATCTGAAATAATATCAATCGCCTTTAATATTTCATGATAAGCTTCGGGGGGAACACCATTAAAATATTCTTTAAATCCAATGTTTGAACACCATCTCAATTTATCTCTAGTGGCTAAAGACATTATGCTGTTGGTATCCAATTCTTCTAATAAAGAAAGTACCTCTTCCATTTCATGTTCCCGTCGTTTAGAATTGATTACTCCTCTGGTAATCCAACCTTCTATTCTTTTAGCAGAGCTGTTAGTCAATGTCTCTAAAATTGTTGCCCACACATCATCTTCTACACCATATTCGTGGCTGGCAACTATGGTTTCCAGGAGAAGCATTACAATACCTTTCATAAAAATACTGCGAAACATCTTAATAGCTGAAGAATCTCCTGCTTTCTCTCCACGATAATTTAAGTTCATATTATATTTCTGCATAATTTCTTTAAATTTTTTAGCACCGGGACCACTAATTAAAATTGGCACCTTATGGCTAAACATTGCAACCGAAGCCATTACCGCCCCGTCCACAAAGAGTGCTCCAGAATCGGATATAATCTCACCGGCAATTTTTTTGGAATTTGGGGATGCAGAATTTATATCTACATAAATCTGTTTTGGACTGAGATATTCTCTTACTTCTTTGGCAAGAGGTATAACCATATCGGCACTTACAGCACAAAAGATAATATTAGAATCTTTTATAAGTTGCCCAATTTCTCTTTTCATAGTAACACCTGCCTGGGCTGCCCTCCCCATGATCAATTCAGAATACTGATTTTCGTAGGCATACTTATCAAAGGCAATTATATTCCCAATCCTCTCTTCTTTTAGTCCTTTGGCAATATTAAATGCGGCTTCACCAAAACCGATAAACCCTACTGTTAGATAATGCATTATTCAAGACTCTCTTTCTTTTCAAAAATCCTTATTTTTAAACGGGGATTGCTAGATCTTTCGGCCCACGATCTGAGCAGATTGCCTCGGGGAAATATTGCTCAATAACTCTTTTTACCAATGCAACCTGTTTAACTCTTTTACGTGCATCAGCATCAGTCGTCTCCCAGCTATGTGTTTTGGCTACTGAGCCTCCAGTCTTGAGATACATAGGAGCTGCAACCCTTACAATCTCTGGCACTTCGTAATGCCTGATAAAGCCGCCAGAAGAGGCTGGATTTTCAGTATGCATATCCAGCGGAACATCAATAGCCTGCCTGACAGCTGCATACATTTCAACCTGAATGTCTCTGACTAAATTTATTGTGTCTGCACCCAGGTTTTCAAGGAGTTTAGCTGAACATGGATTAGCATGCCCACAATGAGCCGAAATTTTAAAGTGAACATCAGAAGGCAGCTCACCTTTTTTTCTCATTTCATTCATAACCCAGAGTAGCCCTTCATCATATACCAGGATACCTCTACAACCAATTTTTGTAGCTCTTTTTACATCTTCTATTGCTCTAATAATCTGTTCCTGTCCCCGCAAACGATAACCCATCCTTACTCCTTCCGGTGTTCTCACCATCGCTCCAGTATCATAAGTTGCTCTGGGACCAACGGCTAAAACTAACTCTACCTGCCATTCTTTAGCGAGGTCTACCATTTCTTGAATTTCTTCATCAGTCAATGTCATAATACCTTTTGTTTGAGTAACTCTATGCAATATCATCTTTCTCTTGTCAAAATCCTCTAGCAGTGCCCTCATAGCACCTGGTCCTTGAATTCCGGGAACTTCCCAGCGGTATTGAGCTCCATCAGGAAACCTCTTAGATGATGAGGGCAGATTAAACATGTCTCCTTCTGGAAGACCAAATTTCTTTAAGAACTCCCTGGTTTCTTTTATACTGTTTTTCATAAAGAAAAGACTCCTTTTTAAAGAATATTTTATAAACTTTAAATCAATATATATAAGGAAATATTTCTCCGATTTTTACTTCGGCTTTTTTTATAATACTTATTATTTTTTTAATCTCTTCTTGCGAACGGCAAGTAGATGCTAATTCAATAAATTTTTTCTGGACCTCTTTATCTTTCATAGGGTTTTCAGGCTCTCCTTTAGGTAAATCCACTCTATTATGCATCTTATTTCCATCTGCCATAGTGATTTCTACCAGAGCAGGTCTCTTTTTAGGTACCAGTTTAGTATAGAATTCATTTTCTTCAACTTTCACTTTCTGAGATAAATTTAATATTTCAGGATCATAGAATAGATTTGGTGCAAATTCTTGCGGTCCAGCTTTACCCGCCTTCAAAGCAATTGCTATACAGTAGGGTATACTCATTTTTGCCCCCACAATAGTCGTGGGAAATGGGTCTATATGGCCATCAACAGCAGATTTGTGAGTAAAAACAGATATTTTGCTAATATTATCTATGTTGAGAACATCTCCGTACTCTTTTTGAATATTCAGTACCGCTTCTATTGGAGCATGACAGAGACGACAGGCAGCGTATGGCTTAAAATAAACATCCATTATGGCAAATTTTTTGCCTAACTTCTGGCTAATCATGGATATATCAAAATTCTTACTAAACCCCTGGAGAAAACCCCGTTTACCTTCTAATATATTATCAGAGGCAGTTATTCCACTTTTAGATAAATAAACGGCAAGTAATCCATTTATGGCGGCTTTACCAGGATGGTATTGCTTTATCTCTGAACCATCTTCTAAGAACTGTAATAAACCAGAAGCACTAGTTCCAGCTAAACCAAGTGCTGATGACATTTGTTGTTTAGATAAATTTAGAATTTTTGAGGCAGCTATAGCGACTCCAAAAGTGCCGCAAGTTGCAGTAGAATGAAATCCAAGCTTCCTATGTGATGGCTGTATTGCCTTGCCTATACGTATCGCAGTCTCATATCCTGCAATAATTCCTGTAAGGGCAGTCTTTCCATCAATACCGTTTCTCTCAATCAATGGCAAAACAGCAGAAAGAATTGCTGAACCCGCATGTACAGAAGAGCCTCTGTGCCCATCATCAAGTTCTAATGCATGAGAGGTAATCCCGTTTATTAAAGCAGCTTTCAATATATCAGTTTTTCTCTGATAGCCGATTGTAGTAATCTTTCCTTTTTCGTCAAATTCTGATAAAAATTTTCTTATTTTATCACCAGTCTGAGTAGTTGAACCTCTTAAGGCAACCCCTAAATAGTCTAACAAACATTTCTTTGCCTGATGAATTACCTCTTTGGGAAGATCTTTATAATCTAAATTATAAGCAAAGTCTACCAATAAATTACTTATCCTCATTTCCCCATCAAGTATATACAAGACTGGCTCCTCCAATATTTTGATTATCGTTCAAGTTGAATATTTTGTATTGCCGTTCTAATTTTTCTTAAATGATTTAGCATGGCTTCAGCTGCCTTCTTATCATTATGCTCTTCTATAGCAGAAAATATATTAAAGTGCTCCTTTTTTATCTGTTCGGCTCTCCCAGGTATTCTTCTGGTTCTCTGTCGAGTATTCTTTAGAAGTTCAAGATGTAATCTCATTATATTAATAAATACAAAGTTGTGTGAGGCTCTTGCAATAGCTAAATGAAATTCTGTGTCTGATTCAATGCCTGTATCACTTTTTTCATCCTTACTATTTTTATTCAACTCTTCCTCAACTTTCATCAGGGCTCTTTTAATATCTCTTATATCATCGGATGTTGCTCTCTTTGCAGCTAACTCGACAATTTTTATTTCGAAAATTTCTCTTGCTTCTATCAGTTCTAAAATTGACGATTTTTCTAAATTTAAAATAACATTTTCGGTATCTATAAAGGCTTCTTTGTTGATTTCCCTGATGAATCTACCGCCTCCTGGCTTACTCTCTATTATTCCTCTGGACTCCAGCACTCTAAAAGCTTCTCTTAATGAACCTCTGCTTATAGAAAACTTTTCCGCTAGATCCCTTTCGGGTGGTAGCTTATCTCCTGGCTTAAGTTCATTATTTTTAATCAAATTCATTATCTGTTCTGTAACACTTTCATATAGTCTGACTGGAACTATTGTTTTAAAAGTCATATTTTACCTTCGATAACTATTTATAATTTAGGACAAGTGGATAACTGGTTCACCCACTTTTTATTTTATTATATAATCCGCTTTGAAGAAAATCAATCCTTTTATAAATTTATATGTAATTTTATTAAACAATCAATAAAATCAATGGTTAATAAAAGAAGGAGCAGCGGGTCTCATATCTTACCCGCTGCTCCTTCTCAATGTTAATTTTTTTATTTTAATATGATAGTTGTATTATCCCTGATATTTAAAAGAAATATTCAGCTTTGTTCTAAAAAACATTTTGCCATCTGTGCTCATTTTAATATCCAGCTTTTTAACTTCAGCAACTCTAATATCCTTAATAGTCCTAGCAGCTGTTTCCATTGCAACTCTGGCGGCATCTTCCCATGATTTCTCACTTGTCCCAACAACTTTGATTATCTTGTATACACTTTCCATTTTTATCCTCCTTTACTTCTTGTTTTTATAACTCTAAAAAATAAATAAAAATTTTCTGGTATTCATAATCTTTTATCTAACCGGACAAACACCTGTAGGGCAGGATTCATCGCCCGGGTCAAACGTTGCATCTTCTCTCTCATATTTTGATATGAGTGAAGGTATAAAATGAACCATATTGTTTACTCTTTCTTCATACTCTTCTTTACTTATCTCTTCATAGGGCATCTGAGCATAAAAACTATCATCGAGAGATACAAAACTGACTGCTACAACATCATCCCAGTTATTCCATAGCCATTCTTCTACTTCTTCCCATTCATCACTTCTTACATGCACTGTAATTGAGGTATTGTGGTCAGAATATTCTTTTTGAAATGATTTGTAATTCTCCAGCTGTTCAATGGCTGAAACATCATTCTTTGTCTTACCCGGAGGTGCACTGCATGGGAAAGAGATAACCTTAGTCCGACAGTTCTCTTCAGTCTGTCCGTTTTCCGGCTTTATATCATAACCAAGCTCCTCACAAACTTTTAATAAAGGATCAGAAGCATTTATACGTACTCTTCTTATATAGTATGGCGAGTGGGAATAATGAATCCCACTGGAAACTGTCGGTAACTGAGTTGCAGTCCCTTCTGGTTTAATTGCTGTAACAAGTAAGGGTCTTTCAACACCTAATTTTTTTGAATATATATCTGCTTCCTGATGTGCAGTTGCACGTAGTTTTTTTCGAAGCTCAGACTGTCCTTCGGGTGACAGATTGATGGCATTTACCATATCCTGCCATCCAGTTAGGCTACAACCAACCAGTCTATCCCTTTTCTGCCGGATATCCCATTCATCTAATTCCAATTCTAAAAAAGTCATCCTGAATGCAGCTCGAACTGAAAGACGTTGTGCTTCCATTAGTTTATCTTCATCGAGCTTTCCATCATTTACAAATCCCATTACATTAACAGTAGTTAAATTACACATCTGCTCACGATCTAACAAAACTTCCATACAGGGATTAGCGCCTTCTAGATTTGGCCTTCTTCGAGCAGCAGCTTCAGCATTCATGAAACCGGGTTCTCCGCTGTAACGCATCTGTTTAACATGCCAGGACAATTTCTCTCTGGACGGTTTTGAAGTATAGAAAATACTGTTGTTACTCATTTCACGATAATCAATATCCTGGTTTTTTACCCATTTTCCGTCAATCTGTTCATAGAGATTATTCTTAGCGTTTAATATATCCTGGTCGTCAGGGTCAAATAATACAACTTCACTGGTTCTTCTGACACCCCCAACTACTACATTCTGTCCGATTATATTTGCAATATCCATGCAGTCAATGGGTTTTAATTTCTTAAGTTGACCGAAACAATTACTTTTAATAATCTTATCAATTTTAGTAAACATTTTTTCCATACTCTCATATCCTGATGCAGTCCCTCCAAAAGTTTTTAATCTTTCACCCTTAGGTCTAACCTGGTCATAGTTAAAAATAATGGTATTTATCTGCCTGAATTCTTTTCGGGAAAGTATGTTTAAATATATTTCTAAGGCTTGTACCCAGCCTTCTTTGCTGTCACCAATAATAATATGGGCAGTCCCTTTCTGAAAATCGATACTGGTAAGATCCTCTCTTTCTTCTTTTGGAACAGGTGAATATGATTCATGTATTATCTTAATATTGGTCCTTACTCTGGGAAGTTTTTGAATATCAGTTTTTAAAGCTCTTACTCCTACTCCTGCACCAACCATAAGTAGATAAAACAAATCTCGGAAAGCACTAAATCTATCGAGTATTGTAAAACTACAATTAAAATTGGACATAGGGTACTTCAGACTGACTTCAGTTCCTCCGGTCCACAGCGTTCTGCCGGCTAGAAACTGCCTTAAGTGATATACGTTATCATATAAAGCTTCTGCTTCCTTTTGAGAGGTTTTTACCAGATTACAATTAAATTCAACTGCCCTTCTAACTGTTTCCCACCAATATTCTCTTCTATTTTCTAAGGGAAGCCATCTGGAATAGGTCCTATAGTAGACGAATTGCCCCAGCTGTGTTGGGAAAGGATTGGGCAGATGCTTATATTTACTTATAAAATCATCTGTCAGTAATTTATGATTTTCTTTGGCTATATCTCTTGTTTTATCACGCTGTTCACGGTAAAGTATATATACTTTTGCCACATCTTTTCTTTCACTATTCATCAGCTCTGCTTCTACTCTCTCCTGAATATCAGCAACAGTAACACTATCAAATAATTTTTCTAAATCTTCTTCTATCTTTTTAGCTATTTGCATTGACAATTGCTGGTCTACACCTTTTATTGTCTCTCTCATTGCCTGTGTAATGGCATTAGCAATTTTTTTCTGATCAAAATATTGTACTGTGTTATTTCGTTTTATAACTTTTAGCATAAAAATCCTCTCTATTCAGCCCCTTAATCAATAATTTCCATGATGGCACTATAACCATACCATGTTGATTTATATTAATTTTTTATTAAATTCATATATAGTTCTAAAAATATATTTTATCTCTAAAATCAGCAAGTTTTTACTCGTAAATAAACAAATCGTTTTGCTTGTAAGCAGGCTCAAGAACGGCTTTATATAAGTGAAGTATATGACCGGCGACTTATATTTTCAATCAATCTAAAAATGTTTTAGTTGCAACTGGAATCCAAATTAAGTGATTTATTATTATCTAGATTCTACTACAATTGATAAATAAATTAAATACAATTTTAGAATAACTATCTATTTTTTTATTACTAGTGTCAGAATTAAATAGATAAAAAGAAAGATCCCTATACTTTGAATTGCTCCAATAAAATATGTTAAAGCAGCATGTTTTAAAATTATATTTACCATCTCACTTTCTTTCTGATCTGCCAGGCCTATTTTTCTCAAAGTATTTAAGGCACGTTGACTGGCATTTAGTTCTAATGGTAAAGACAGTAGAGCAAAAATAATCGTTCCAAAAAGCAAAAATAATCCTATATATATTAATAATGTATTCCTAAAATAAACTCCCCACACGAATACAACAGGACTAAGCTGACTCATCATGGCAAAGATTCCTGCCATTTTATTCCTTAGGCTCATTAACTTGAAGCCTTGTTTTTCCTGTACTACATGTTCTACTTCATGTGCTACAATACCCAAAGAGGTTATGGAGGATGATTTAATAATATTCTTACAAAGATAGAGTGTCTGATTTTTGGGGTTATAATAATTCAATAATTTTTTGCCAGACACTAATACAGGTATATTAAATTGATAAAATGATAATAAATCCTGGACAATTTCCATCCCATTTTTCTTAACTTTATTCGGCACTTGAAGATAATAATAATAGATCTGTTTCATTCTCCATTGGGCAAACCATCCTAGAAATGCGGGAACAAGTAGCAGTAAATAGATTGGCTTATAAATAATCATTGATTATTCTCACCTCTGTTATCAAGCTAATATTGAATCTTTTAATATACCTGTTACTCATATCATTCATTATTTTTTAAAAAATACAATTGAACTAAATAATATTGGTTTAAATTAATGCAAAATATGCAAATGTTATTTTGCTCCTTTATTAATATTCTGATATCTCCTATTGAAAAAGATTAAAACGATTACTGTGATCATAATAATAATTTGAAAAAACATTATTCGATTACCAGAATCAGTGCCTTTAAGGATACCATGAATTGCTGAAAGAATAAAAGCCGGGTAAAGCAGGTAATGAATGTTTTTCCAGTATTTTTTATGCTCTCCCTTAAAAAAGCTATTATTAATGCATATATTAAATAGAGAGCAGGGCGACCGGATTCAATGAAAAATGCATTGTAGTAAATTAATTTAGGAATAAATACATTAATAAATAAGGAGGTTAGGCCTGTCAGACCAATAATACGGCGGCTTAATTGTAATGCATTCTCAATCCCATCTATAAAAACAATGACAATCGGAACGAGGTAAAGCGTAAGGAATAACAGATAGAAGAAAAAACGTATTTTAACCCATTTGTTAATCTGCCTTTCATCTTTTAACATACTCTGCTCCTTTTTTTATAATTAAAAAAATAATTTTTACTCTTTTAATTGCTCAATTGCAGAGGTTAAAACATATTAGCAGAAAAAGCATAAAAATAAAATTTAATAATTTTCATATATGTGTTCTACAATTTGATTCTCCCATAATTTAGGGTCGTTTTTTTCACCTCGAAAATTATTTTCTATTAAACAAAAGACTATATTTCGTCCACTCTTTGTCTGAAAAATTCCCGCCAGTCCAGAAGCTGCCGGTAAACTGCCTGTTTTAGCCCACACAGGGAAAGAAAATCTATTCTTAATAGTTCCTTTTTCATCATTATTGGCAAAATATTTAAGAATATGATTTCCATATTTTTGATAAAGAAAAGAGAGCATTCTAACCACCTGTGAAGGTGAAAGTAGGTTGTATTCAGATAACCCACAACCATCTACTATAAAATAATCTTCTCCCCATTGTATTCCCATAGTATCCAGGAAGTACTCTGAAAATATTTTAATTGATTGTTCGAAAGTAGATATGTTTTGAGAATTTTCAACAAGCGGTAAAGTACGGAATATAATCTCTGAACTTTGATTATCACTCATTACCATCATTTGTGCTAAAATATTATCCAGAGCTTCTGAATAATAGATTGCTTTAATCGGAATACTTTCTTTGACCTTATCAATTCTTATTTCACCATTAATTTGTACACCCAATCTCAATAATTCATTGTAGAATATCTTTCCCCAGGCAAAAGACATATTATTATAATAAGAAATGTGTTTTTCCCTGACACTGCTGCCTTTAAGAACCAGCGCACCAATCAATGGATTCTGATCATCCCACATCCACCCTCTACCCAGATATTCATCTTTCTGAAATAGAAAATCGTCCAGTACAAGATCTCCATTTATTCTACTAATTTTGTATTTGTATACCAGATCCTGAGAAATTTTTTTTATTAGTTCTGGAGAATGTGTGGGGTCTCCATTACCTTTAATGTAAAGAGGACCATCTATTATTCCAGGAACCATACTAGAAAAGTAAACAGAGGTAGGATAGGAATATTCTCCACCTATAATTTCCAGTCCTACCATTAAAGTCATTATTTTAACCAAAGATGCAGGTGTAAAAAGCATGTCCTGGTTATGAGATAATAATATTTCTTTGGTATCAAAATCTTCAACCAGAATTCCTGTAAAAGCATTTAATTGACGAATTCTTTCATCTATTGCAAGAGAATAGAACGCCTGAAATAATAGAAAAACAATTATTAAAATAATAGCCGCTATTCTTCTTGTTTTTCCTGCAATCACTGTCAAATAGACTGACTCCTTTCTTAAACACTCTCTCCAGCCAAAAATCCGGTGCTCCAACAGGCTTGTAGATTATATCCCCCTGAGGGCCCATCAAGATCTAGCACTTCTCCAGCAAAATAAAGGTTATCTATTTTTTTCGAAGACATAGTGTTCGGGTTTACCTCTCTCAGAGATATCCCTCCTGAGGTAACCATAGCCCAGGGAAAACCTAATAAGGCAGTGGGTGTAAGTTCAAGCCCTTTAAGTAGATGAACCAACCGCCTCCTTTCTTCTTTTGTTATATAATCTACTCTTTTTTCTTCTTCAATAGCTGATAGTGTAATAATTACAGGTATCAGAGAAGAGGGCAATAGTTTTTGTAATGTATTTTTAAACATACGCCCTTTGAATTCCTGAAAATCTCTTTGTATTCTCTCTTCTAATTTTTGAAAATCTAGTGCTGGCTTCAAATCTAAGAGCAGTTTGGCATTACCTTTTTTTAAATGTTGCTCTATACTTTTACTCATATCCATCACTATAGGTCCACTAATACCAAAATGAGTAAATAACATTTCACCAAATCGTTCATCTCGCTTTTTCCCATCCTGAAGTAGATTTAAAGAGACATTTTTTAAGGTTAGTCCTTGCACTTCTTTTACCCATGGTTCAGAAGTTTTCACGGGATTTAATGCTGGAATCGGTTCAATAATCGTGTGTCCCATTCTTTTAGCCCACAAATACCCATCACCTTTAGAGCCAGTTTGAGGATAAGATTTGCCACCAGTGCAAACAATGACTTTTTCTGATAATATTTCTTCACCTGAATATACAATTCTAAAAGATGGTTTTTTGTGCTGTACAGGAGATAAATCATCAACTTCTGCATTGCAAATTATTTGTACTTTCCCTTCTTTTAAGTATTCCATCAATAACCTTAAAATATCTCTGGCATCTCCTTCTTTGGGGAAAACACGGTTACCCCGTTCTATTTGCCATGATAATCCCCTTAATTGGAAAAACTTTAAAACCTCACTAACTCCAAATCTATCCAATGAACTATACAAAAACCGGCCATTTTTACCAAATTTTTCTGCCAATTTTTTTTTATCCAGTTCGTAATGGGTAAAATTACAACGTCCTTTTCCAGTAATTAATAGTTTTTTTCCTAAAGAGCTGTTTCTTTCTAAGAGAATAACTCTCTTTCCCCGCTGGGCTGCCCTACCGGCAGCAATCATACCGGCAGGGCCACCACCAATTACGGCAATTTCGTAAACAACATTTTCTCTAATATTATTATTCATTACACCTAAATCAATTTTATATATAAACTCTGATCAACAATTTAACTATTCTCAGTTGCGTCCAATAATTGGTAAAACGGATTTACAGGCTGCATTCACAATGGGATAGGCTATTGGAGATGAGGTTAATGCTGGATGCGTACCCATCTGAAATAAAACAATATCATTAGCTGTCATTTTATGTTGTAAGCAGGCACTAATCACATTAACCATTTCCCCCGTTGACTTGCCACCAGAGACAGCCCCTCCTAAAAGCACTCCAGTGTTTTTAGCAAATATTAATTTTACAAACAATGTAGTGGAATTGGGCATCCCTGCCGGATGGGTATCAGGGGCAGTGGCTTCTCCTACAACAATTTCCATACCGTTTTCCCGGGCTACTCTTTCTGTTAAACCTGCCACGCCATAAGCCCTATTATTTACAATTGTTGCAAATACACTTATCACGCCATTATTATGGTGGACAGGTGAGAATAGATTGGCTCCAGCAATACGTGCTTCAGCAGTTGCCACAGAGGCAAGCATAACCCCGGATGGTTTTCCATCAAAGAA
>JAXGTM010000016.1:0-19940 GCA_040774925.1 Atribacterota bacterium
ATTGGAAGTAGAGGGAATATTTTACATGTAATTATTTTACAACACCCCCGGTACAGTGCATCTACGTTAATATTAAAAGAACTTCAAAAATTGAAACAAAATGATAAGATAGAACAATGTCTATCGATGTCTGAAGCAGTTCAGAAAGCTTATGAGAAAGCAATTTCTGGAACAAATATTATTCTTTCTCCAGCTGCAACGAGTTTTGGTATGTTTACCAATGAATTTGATAGAGGAAATACTTTTCGAGAAATAGTAAGTAGATTGAATTGAACAATAATTTTAATTTATGACATATTTAAACAACTGGATAGAAATATAATTTTTTTTAAAACCTTTAAGTTATCATGCATTTTATCAGAATACTTACAAAATATATTTTTCTGCTGAAATTCAGATTTTAAAATATGTTCTTCCAATTTTACCATTTTTATTTTAATCTATTTTTTATAAATACACCGAGATATGCACCAGCTATATTTATCAGTCCAAAATAGAGAACCAGATAAAAATGATTGCCATTAATAATATTTTGAAAATAATCAGCCATTGTATTACCAAAAATAGTCAGGAGATACCGATGCCAGACATTATGGGAGTAGCTTAGAAATGTTCTACAGAGAACTCCGCCTATTATTGCTCCCCAAAAGGCAACAGCTGGAGCCAACTCTTTTTTGCCAATCAATACCCCTGCTACTATTCCTGAGATAAAGGGCCCTGCTATAGGAATAGTACCAATTAGTGTATTTAAAAATATTATCAATATGAAAACAAAAGTGGTCATGATTTTCCTTAATTCACTATTTATTGTAATATCTGATTCTTCTCCTGGTGCCAAGCATTCCCATACTACTTATCAATACTATTATAAGCGCAGCAATTACGACAAGTGCTATTCCCATTACAGTGGCATCCTGCCAGAATTTCAAAGGATACATCATAATAAGATGATCCGTTCTAGGATCCAGCATCCAGGGAGAATTTTGTGGATCCCCGAATACCAAATAATGGAACCTGGTAAACAGACTATGGAAACCAATTAATACACCAATGCCAAGGATAATCAAAATAATAATAGTTAATCCGCTTCCATTTCTGAGACCCTTCCAGAAGTAAAACCATTTTCCTTTATAACCACTTATCATTGTAAGAATAAGATATCCAAAAATATAGATAGAAGCAGCTATTAAAATGAGGAAAGTATTTTTAAATAATACCTTTACATCATTAAGGTGTACTATTTCATGTTCATGGAATAGATATATTGGTTTACCATTTTTTTCTATCATTAGCTGGGCACTTTTGACTTTACCATTAAAAAATTGTATAAGGTGGCGAGTAATCATCATTAACTGAGTGTTAGTGAATCCAGTAATCTCACTGATATGATTTTTCTCATATTGATATTGGTAAAATGGTAAATATTGAGTCTCTACTTTAACTGCTCCGGAAATCAGTAAAAATGGAATTGAAAATATAAATATCCACCATAATACTGTACGAATTGCACCCACTATTAGTCTTTCCCCTTTCTTCAATAAAAAATAAAATTTTATTAAGTTAAGAAATAATCAGGTCAGTAAGCTTTCTTTTGGGAACATGATGAATAAGCTTTTCATCTCTCCAGTATTGGATATTACCATCATCTTTAACTTCTTCAATTTGAACTGTCTCAATCGGAAAACCCAGTGCTATTACAAACAGTATTTTGTAGTGAGATGGAATATTAAAGAAATCTCTTAATTCTTCTCTAGAAACAGATCCTAAAATACATCCTCCCATACCTTTCTCATTTGCCCCTAACAGTATGCTCTGTGCGGCAAGTCCTGCATCAATTTCAAAATTTTCTGCAATATCCATATCACCCAGCAGAACAATATAAGCTGAAGGACGTTCACCAGGTATAGGACCTCCCCATTCTTTTAAATAACCAGCCCAGGAAAGAGTGCTGAATATAAGATTATTATTATCATCTGAATAGGATAAATAGTATTTTAATGGTTGCCGATTAGCTGCAGAAGGAGATAGTCTTGCCAGATCAATTAATTCAACCAGTTCTTCCCGGTCTATCCTTTTACTCTCATCAAATCTGCGATAACTACGATTTCTTTTAATTAAATCTATTAACATAGTTTCTCCTTTTTATTTTATTGTATTCATTTAATACAGTTATTATCCAAAATATAAGGGTATTTTTTCGGAAAAAAAAGGAAATGAATTGGAAGTCCATTATTATTTTTCCCTTATAATTATAAATTCAGATAGCCATCGCTGAATAATAAAGCAATTAAAGCTATTATAGCCAGAAATATCCAGAATTCATTACCCATTTCTCACCTCCTTAGTTATGGGCAAGAATTTTTTATCCTTTCTAATAAACATGATGAAAAAGCCTATGCCAATCATCAATAAAGACATCACCTGAGCAAGATTTATTAATCCAAGATACAGTTTTACTGCAACAGATGGTTCTCTGATAAATTCTATAAAAAAACGAATTATCCCGTAACCTATTAAATAGACACTTAAGGCTAAACCATTAAACCACCTTTTCTTTCGTAAGCACCACAAAATAACAAAAAGTACTATTCCCTCGAAAAATGCTTCATATAGTTGGCTGGGATGCCGTAATTGATGAGTTGGATCCGCAGGAAAATACATTCCCCATGGTAAGCTGGTTACTTTACCATATAGCTCTCCATTGATGAAGTTACCAATCCTGCCAAAAGTGTATCCGGCTGGAATTGCAGGAACAATCACATCAGCGAATTGCCAGTAATTTATCTTTCTTTGATAACAGAATACTAAGTATGCCAGGACAAGGCTTATTGCCCCACCATGGTATGACATACCCAATATTCCCGTATAATGCAATCCCCCTGATAAATCAAAAGGTGAAATAATTTTCCAGGGGTTTGTCAGATAATAGCTTAAATCAGAAGAAACCACATGTCCTATTCTGCCCCCAATAACTGAACTTATTATCGCCCAGAGCAAGAAATCAAAAATTGTTTCCTCTGAAAGAAACAATTTTTCAGAACGAATGCGGTAAAGTACCAAAAAAAATACAGTCATAAAACCTATCGGATACATTAGTCCATACCAGTAAATCTTTAATTGACCGATAGAAGCTAGTATCGGGTTAATGTGTTCCGGAATATGTGCCCAACCTGAAGCAAAGATATGTCCCATTAAAAAACCTTTCTATTATATGTATCAATAAATTAATCTACTATATTTGATGGGTATATATATTGTATTCTAACTGCTTTAAATTACTTTTACCATAATTATATTATTTAATTAAAAGTATAGGTGTTTTTTAAGCACCTATACTTTTAATTCTTAAACAGTTTTAATAATATATGATGGGCACTCACTCATAATGGTATGCCCGCAAAACCTTCATATAGTTTGCTCTTTCAAATGCATCGGATTCTTTAACATTACTCTCGTTTAGAATTCCTCTAATTTCATCTATGGAATTGTAGTTATTCTTTCTTAACCATTCCTCTATATCTGTTAGTAATGTGTTAATAAAAGGAATACCATTTTGCAATATAGCTGAAGTCATCATAGTGACGTTTGCGCCAACCATAATACTTTTTAAAATATCCTTTGGTGAATGAATTCCTCCGGTTACAGCTAGCCCTACCTTAACTTTATTATAAAGGATGCCCACCCATCTTAGCCGTAGTCTTAATTCAGAGGAATTACTTAATTCCAGGTTAGGAACAACTGACATTTTATTTAAATCAATATCGGGCTGGTAAAATCTATTGAATAGTACCAGTCCGTCAGCTCCTGCTTCTACCAATTTTTCACTGAAATTTGCAATAGAATTGAAATATGGACCTATTTTCACAGCAAGAGGAATTTTAATATTTTGCTTCAACTCATTTATCAGGTCAAGATATATTTTCTCTACTTCCATACAGGTAATATCAGTTCTTGTTGGTAAATAATAAATATTCAGTTCTAATGCATCTGCTCCAGCTTCTTCTATCTTTTTACCATAACGAATCCAGCCACTATTAGAAATGCCGTTTAAACTACCAATAATCGGAATATCGACCGCCGCTTTTGCCTTTGCAATGTGTTTAACATATTCTTCCGGGGCAAAGTGGTAATCTTCTATGTCCGGGAAATAACTGAGTGATTCGGCATAACTCTCGGTATTTTCAGTTAAAGCATAGTTTAATTCTTTCTCCTGAAGGATTACCTGTTCTTCAAAAAGTGAATGTAATACAATTGCGGCTATACCACTTTTTTCCATCTGCTTAATATTATCAATGTTTTCACATAAAGGCGAAGAAGAGGCAATCAAAGGATTTTTTAATTTAATACCCAGATATTCGGTACTCAAATCAACCATTTTCTATCCCCCTATTTTATTCTATTTTAATTTATTCCATTTTATTCCTGAGAATTATTATCTTGTGCCAATTTTTCATACATTTTCCAGCGATTCAATACTTCCTGTTGTGCTTTCTTATAATATTCTTTGGCAATTTCAGGATTACTGTAAGTCAATATTCTATATCTGTTTTCTGCATAAATATACTCTTCCAGTGGAATGCTAGGAGCTTTACTATCCAGTATAAATGGATTTTTACCTTCTTTTTTTAATTCTGGATTATAGTGCATTAACGGCCAGTATCCTGATGCAACAGCAGCTTTTTGCTGGGTCAATCCATTTTTCAGGTCAAAACCATGTGCGACGCAATGAGAATATGCAACAATCAGAGATGGGCCATCATATGCCTCAGCTTCACGGATAACTTTTATTGTTTGATTCATATCTGCACCGAGAGCAATCTTTCCGACATAGACATGTCCGTAATTAACAGCCATCATAGCCAGGTCTTTTTTAGCCATCTCTTTCCCGCCAGCAGCAAATTTTGCCACTGCACCTAAAGGAGTAGCTTTAGACATCTGTCCACCGGTATTTGAGTAAACTTCTGTATCCAATACCAGTATATTGACATTCTGCTTCTGAGCTATGACGTGATCCAATCCACCAAATCCAATATCATAAGCCCAGCCATCTCCTCCAATTATCCAAACACTCTTTTTGATAAGTGCTCCTGTTAAGCTCTCCAGCTGTCTGGCTTCTGGATGAGAAATTGTTTTGAGTTTTTTGTTTAACTCATCCACTCTCTTTCTCTGTTCCTCTATTTCTAACTCATTGCTCTGAATTGCATTGACTATATCATCAACCAATGTCTTTCCAATCTCTTCTTTAAGCTCTTTCAGTAAATTGATAGCTATATTTTTTTGCTGCTCTAATGCCAATCTTATTCCATAACCGAATTCTGCATTGTCTTCAAAGAGGGAATTTGACCAGGCTGGACCTCTACCATCCTGATTAACGGTCCAGGGTGTTGCTGGAAGATTTCCGCCATAAATAGATGAACATCCAGTAGCATTGGCGATAATCATTCTATCCCCAAACAGCTGGCTGATAAGTTTTAAATAAGGTGTCTCTCCACACCCTGCACAGGCTCCAGAGAACTCGAATAACGGTTGGGCAAATTGCAAATCTCTGACTCTATGTAGCTGTAATTTCTCTCTATCAACTAAGGGTATACTTTCAAAGAAGTCCCAGTTTGCTTTTTCCTGTTCTTGTATTTCTTCAACTGAAACCATGTTCAATGCTTTCTTTCCGGGTTCTTGCTTATTTTTAGCCGGACATATCTCTACACATAACCCACAGCCAGTACAATCTTCCGGAGAAATCTGCTGGGTATACTTTTGACCATCGAAGGTTTTAATTCTGCTGTCAGCTGACTTAAATCCTTCTGGTGCATCATTTAATACTTCTGGTGAGAAAACTTTACTTCTGATTACAGCATGCGGACAGATGAAGGCACAATTTCCGCATTGTATGCAGATATCGGGATCCCAGTCTGGTATCTCCTGGGCAATATTTCTCTTTTCCCATTTGGTAGTTCCAGAAGGGAAGGTTCCGTCCGGATCAAAGGCGCTAACCGGAATTGTATCGCCCTCCTGTGCAATCATTTTTGCAGTTACTTTTCTTACATATTCTGGAGCTTTGGAAGAAACTGCTTCTTTCTTTCTGACATTACTATTAGCTACCTCAGGTACATCTATTTCCTTTATCGATTCAATGGCAAGGTCAACTGCCCTATTATTTTTCTCTAAGATAGATTCTCCTCTAATTCCATAAGATTTTTTGATAAATTGTTTTATCTTATCAATAGCAACATCTTCAGGCAATATCTTGCTCAGGAGGAAAAACGCTGTTTGCATGACAGTATTGATTCTAACACCGAGTCCGGTTTCTTTAGCGATCTCATAAGCATTAATAGTAAAGAGTTTTATCTTCTTATCGATAATTCTTTGCTGTACTTCCCTTGGTATTTTATCCCATACTTCTTCCGCAGGATACGGGCTGTTTAATAATAAAACAGCATTATCTTCTGCATATTTTAATACATCATACTTTTCTAAAAATGAGAATTGATGACATCCCACAAAGTTAGCTCTCTGGATAAGATATGGAGAATGAATAGGATCTTTTCCAAAACGTAAGTGAGAGATGGTTAAGGAGCCAGCTTTTCTTGAATCGTAGACGAAATAACCCTGAGCAAAGTTTTCGGTCTCCTCCCCAATAATCTGTATTGAACTCTTATTTGCGCTAACTGTTCCATCTGAACCCAAGCCATAAAATACAGCTCTAACTCTATCGACAGGTTCGATATGGAAATGTTCTGGATAATCTATGCTCTTGTTAGTAACATCATCAATAATTCCGACAGTGAAATGGTTAAGTGGATTATCTTTCTTAATCTCCTCAAATACTCCCATAACCATGGCAGGAGTAAATTCTTTTGAAGATAACCCGTATCTGCCACCAATTACTTTAATCTTTCTGTCAATATTATTTTCACTCATATACTCATTAATACCTGATAAGACCTCAATATAGAGAGGCTCACCGCCACTTCCTGGTTCTTTTGTACGATCTAGTACACATAATTTCTTTGCAGTTTCAGGTATTGCATTATAAAGGTGTTTAACTGAGAAAGGTCTGAAGAGGCGAACTTTTATTAATCCCACCTTCTCACCTTTACCTATCAGATACTCAACTGTCTCCTGCACTGTCTCACATCCTGATGCCATTAACACAAAAACATATTCTGCATCTGGTGCGCCTTCATATTGGAAAAGATGATACTCTCTTCCCGTGATTTCTTTAAACTTTTTCATAGTCTCTTCTGTAATATCAGCACACTTGTTATAGAAAGGGTTATTTCCTTCTCTTGCCTGGAAGAAAACATCAGGGTTTTGAGCTGTTCCTCTTATAAAAGGACGTTCAGGTGATAAAGCCCGGGCTCTGTGCTCATAAACCAGTTCATCATCTATCATCTCTTTCATCTCTTCAACTTCCAGAAGTTTTACTTTAGATATTTCATGTGAGGTACGGAAGCCATCAAAGAAATGTAAAAAAGGAATTCTAGATTTTAGAGAAGAAGCCATTGCGATTAAGGGAAAGTCCATGGCTTCCTGTACTGAAGCTGCAGCCAGCATAGCAAATCCGGTAGTTCTGGCAGCCATCACATCAGAATGATCTCCAAAAATTGATAAGGCATGTGTTGCTACGGAACGGGCTGAAACATTAAATATTGCAGGTGTTAGTTCTCCTGCAATTTTAAACATATTTGGAAGCATAAGCAATAAACCTTGAGAAGCTGTGAAGGTTGTTGTCAGGGCTCCTCTCTGTAAAGAGCCGTGCACCGCGCCGGCTGCACCTGCTTCACTTTGCATCTCAGCTACGACAGGAATTACTCCCCAAATATTTTTCTTTCCTTGAAAAGCCCATAAATCTGCCAGTTCTCCCATATCTGAAGAAGGGGTTATCGGGTAAATAGTAATGTTCTCGCTCAAGTGATAGGCAGTACGAGCTGCTGCTGTATTACCATCTAAAGTAACCAGCTTGTGTTTCATTTTAAATCCTCTCCTTTTTAAAATATATTTATTTTATTAACCAGTAATACTATAAGTTTTTATCAATTTTCCTTAACCTTAAAGAATTTAATGTAACAGTAATAGAACTAAAAATCATTGCACCTTCTGATATGGCAGGGTGCAACAGCCCTAACATTGCCATTGGAATTGCCAGTACATTATATAAAAAAGCCCAGAATAGATTCTGTTTAATAATTCTAAATATGCTGGCAGAAATGACTATACTGTGAATAAGGCCGGAAATGCCTTCTTTTACAATAACTATATCTGCACTATCCAGAGCTAAGTCAGCACCTTTCCCCATTGCTACACCTATGTCAGCTCCTTTTAATGATGCGGCATCATTAATTCCATCACCTATCATCAGCACTTTTTTTCCAGTAGATTGATATTTCCTCACAATTGCTAATTTTTCATCTGGTTTTACTCCCGCGTACACTTCTTCGATGCCCATCTCTTCAGCAACAGCTTGTGCTGTAATTTCATTATCACCTGTGACCATTATGGGGATAATTCTAAGTCTTTTTAAATCTGAAATTGCATTTCTCGAATCAATTCTTATTTGATCTGCCAGTACAATATATCCAAGCTTAATCTCTCCTTTCCATATCTCTACTACTGTCTGTCCTTTTTTCTGAAAAGTGCTATATTCTTCATTTTTCTCAGGCTTTCCGATAAAATATTTTATTCCTTTATATGTCGCCTCAACACCTTCTCCCGGTATCTCTTTCACCTCATCTACCTTCACTTTCTCCTTTGCTTTACCGGCAATAGCCTGAGCTAAGGGGTGGTGTGAGTTGCTTTCAATAGAGGCAACTATATTGAGCTCATCTTCTGTAAGATTATGATGAATAACGGCTGGTTTTCCTTCAGTTATTGTTCCTGTCTTATCCATCAATACATAACCAACATCTTTAGAAATTTGTATTGCTTCAGCATTTCTAATAATCAGGCCTTTTTTAGCCGCTATCCCACTCCCAACCACCAAAGCCATAGGAGTAGCCAAACCCAGAGCACAGGGACAAGCAATTACTACAGTGGAAATAAAGACAAAGACCGCAAAAGAATATTTGTTTTCAGTAATTAAAATCCAGGGGAATACTTCTTTTGCCCGTAACAAAAATGGTTGAAAGTTATTTAAATTGAAAAACCAGAACAAAGCACTTAAAGCCGCAAGTGTAATAATAATAGGAACAAATACATTGGTAATATTATCAGCCAAAGCCTGAATAGGCACTTTGGCACCCTGTGCCTCTTTTATTAGAGTTATCATTTGTGATAGGAATGAGTCTTCTCCTATCTTCAAAGCCTTAATAATTAGTGGACCGGAAAGGTTGATTGAACCTCCTATTACCTCATCATCTTTCTCTTTTGTCTTAGGAATGGGCTCTCCTGAAATAAAAGATTCATCTACAGCCGAAATTCCTTCAATTACCACACCATCTACAGGAATACGTTCACCGGGCTTTACCTTAATTAATTGGTCTTTCTTGAGCATTTCGATAGGTACTTTGATCTCTTTATCTTCAAGGATAACGGTAGCCTCTTTAGCCTGCAAAGCAATTAAAGCTTTTATTTCTTTTGCCGCTTTATCTCTTAAATTAGATTCTATGAAACGTCCTGTTAAATGAATTGTAATTATCATTCCCCCTATAGTACCAAAAGATATAATTGGTAATCCTATATAGTTTAAAACAGCAGTTAACCATGAGGTCACAGTGCCGATAGTGATAAGTGTATCCATATTTGAATGGAAATGTCTGAAAGCAATCCAGGCACTTTTTATTGTTTCCATTCCACAATAAAAAGTAAGGAAGGCTACGCCAACAATTTCAATCAGGACGAATCCCGGGATATGAACTCCTAGCATATGCAGTATCATTAATATTGATAATGGCGCTGTAACAATCCATGCTAATATCAGTCTTTCTTTTGCCCTCTTGTATCTTATCTGACTTATATCTTCTCTGCCACCTTCCAACAGAACATAACCAGCCCATTGAACAGCTTCTTTGATCTCTTTATCTGTAATCTCCCTCTCACTGATTATAAAGGCAGTCTCTGTAGCAAGATTGACGGAGGCAAACTTTACCCCTTCTATTCTTTTTAAGCCGCGCTCTACCCTGTTGGCACAATTAACACAGGTCATTCCGCCAATTTGAATATCCCTATGAAAATCTTTTGTTTTTTCTTGGTTATTTTCCATACATTCAAACCTCTTATTCATCTTCATTGAACCTGAACTATAATCAATTAAAGATATAGTCAGTTAACAAAGAAATCCTATTACTTAGATAATGCTTCGAATCCGGCTACTATGTCGAGCAGCTCATCTGTTATTGCCTTCTGTCTTTGTTGATTATATTGTATATTCAAATCATTCAGACGTTCTTCTATATTCTGTTCCGCTTTTTGCATTGTCATTAGCCGACTGGCATTTTCACTAGCTACAGACTCAATAAAAGAACGATAAAGAGAAATATAAAAGTATTGTCTGATCAAGAGATTAAACAATTTTTCCGTTTCTAAAGTATAAAGAGGTATACATCGACCGGGCCATTTTTTCTTTTCCAGTTTCTTTAACCATTCCATATCTAAAGGAAAGAGTTGAACAGTATACGGATGGAAAGAATTTCCTCTTGATGGTTTATTGTAAAAAAGCTGAATTTTACTAACATTTTTTTCAAATCGCCATTCTTCTATTTTAAGAAGTATATCCTGAACAACCCTATCAGAATTGTTATGAAAAAAAGGCAGGCTGGTGTGGTCTTCAGATAGAGGCTCAATATCTTTCATCTGCTCCGCTATTCTTTCACCTGTTGAACATATATATAGAGAAGATTCTTTATCAATATTTATTTTATTGATCCATTCTCTTACTCTTTCAACGATTGTTAAATTAAAACTACCGGCTAAACCTTTTTGTGCTCCAAAGATTATTACACCTATACTTTCTTCTTTTATCTCTAATGGTCTTCTAAGTATTTCCGGATTATTCTTTAATAAGATTTGCAATCCTGTTTCTATATTCTTAAAATATTTATTTATTGAATGAACTGCCTTTTCATAAATATTTATATTTACTGCAGACAGTGCTTTCATCGTTTTCACTATTGAGTATAGATCTTCGGCACTTCCAATCTGTCTACGAATGCTCTCTAGCCTTTGCATCCTTTTATACCTATTTCATCGAACCAATAATTTCTTTAATATAGTCTATAATTGCTTCTTCTTCATTAGTTGATAGTAGCTCATTATTGTTAATTCTTTCTTCAATTTTTGTAAATCTATCTTTTTTTTCTGAAATTATTAATTCTTTAAATTCATAAATATTAGATTCTTTGATTTCATCTACCAAACCACTGGAAATCGCCAGCAACATGATTATCTGCTCTAATACAGAATAGGGGGAGTATTGATTTTGCTTTAATATCTCTCTTATCCTTCTTCCTCTAATTAAAACATTCTGGGTATCCTCATCTAACTGTGTTCCAAATCGAGAAAATATTTCTAATTCCTGAAATTGAGAATAGCTGAGCCTCAAGTCTCCGACTATCTTACGGTAGGCGGCTAACTGGGTTTTCCCTCCCACCCTTGATACAGATTTACCTATATCGACAGCCGGCAGAATACCGCCTTGAAACAACTGTGGCGAAAGATATATTTGCCCATCAGTAATAGAGATTAGATTAGTAGGAATATAAGCAGATAGGTTCTGGGCTTCCGTCTCAATAATGGGTAAGGCTGTAAGTGAGCCTCCTCCATATTCTGCTTTCAAATGTGTAGCCCTCTCTAAAAGACGGGAATGGATATAAAATATATCCCCTGGATATGCCTCTCTAGCCGGTGGCCTTCTCATTAACAAGGATAATTCCCTGTAAGAACGAGCATGATGTGTTAAATCATCATAAATGATCAACACATCTTTGCCTATATTCATAAAATATTCTCCAATACTTGTAGCTGAGTAAGGTGCAATATAGTTTAGTCCAGGAGTGTCCTCACCAGAGGCAATTACAACTACACTATGATCCATTGCCCCTTTTTCTTTTAATTTATTGACAACCTGACTTACCGAAGAGAGCTTCTGACCAATAGCACAATAAATGCAGATGATATCTCCCTTTTTCTGATTGAGAACTGTATCAATAGCAATAGCAGTTTTACCAGTTTGTCTATCGCCAAGTATCAGTTCACGCTGACCCCTTCCTATAGGTATTAGGGCATCTATGGATAGCAACCCCGTCTGTAATGGAACATTGACTGGATCTCTATGCATAATCGGAGGAGCATTCCGTTCTACTGGCATTCTATCAACATAGTTAATTTTTCCTTTTTCATCAAGAGGTCTTCCAGCAGGATCTACAAGTCTGCCCAACAATGCTTCTCCTACCGGCACATCCATTACATTATTGGTCCTTCTTACTTCATCACCTGAAGAAAATTTTCCAGTACTGTCTAAAAGAATGATATCTACGCTATCAGGATTCAGGTTAAAAACCATTCCCAGGCTATTATCTTTGAAGAAAACAATTTCACCAGATTTAACATTTGGTAATCCTCTTGCCTGTAAGACACCTTTTCCCACTGATGTTACTATGCCCACTTCTTTAATATAAAAAGGGTCTACATCTTTTTTAACCGACTTATCCAGGCAATGTGTTATTTTTTCTATTTCTCTTTCTAACAAAACAAGAGTATTCTCTTTTTTCATTTTTATTGTTTTTAAATATATTTTTTTCTCTCGTGGCTATTTATTTCTTTATCTTTATTTTCAGTAAAAATATCATTCATACCACTTTCCAGTATGTTTAAGTAATGCTCCATATTCCATCCTATTTTTTTGTCTTCAGTTTTTATTTCGATACCACAAACAAGTTTTTCGTTGATGTTGAATACGAGCATAGCATCTTTATGGATTAATTCTTTGATCTTTTCAGTCATCATTTTTTTTGCTTCTTCACTTAAAGAAAAAGCACTATTTATTTCGACTTTAATATCCTTTCGCCCGCTGACTTTTTCAGATTCTCTCCACTTAAACTCCTCTCTTTTACGGGTATCAAGGGCATCTAATTGTTTGACAAAGCTTTTGATTAACTGTTCTTCCAGTTTGGCATTAGCCAGATCAGCCAGGACTTTTTTGGAAATAGAAAGTACTTGCTGACAGGAAAGTTCTCTCATTTCTTTCAAAAAATCATCACGCTGAGCATTTATAGCTCTTTCCCATTCCTGCTGAGATTGCTCAATTGATTCTCTGGCTTCTTGCAAGAGTTCTACACGTTTCTCTTGAATTTCTTTTTTTATTTTAGTCAGATTAGTATCCCATTCAAGCTCAAGTTTTTCTCTAATTTCTTTCTGTTTTTCAAGCTCTTTAGCAGCCTTTTTTTCTTTCAGTTCAGCGGAAGCAATTTGTTCATTAATTTCATTTTCCCTACCATCAATGATACTTATTATCCGATCAAAAAGCAATTTTTTCAGTAAGAAAATGAGTATCAAGAAGTTAACAATTTGAGCAAAAACCGTAAATAAATCAATTACCATAAATAAACCTCTATTGGCTTAGAATATAATTCCAGAAGGGATTGGCAAATATTAGAATAACTGATATTACGAGACAATAGATAGCTGTAGATTCTACCATTGCCAGACCTACAAAGAGTGTTCTGGTAATGGTATTTGCTTCATCTGGTTGCTGAGCGATGGCCCCTAAGGCACGAGCTAATGCTATTCCTTCCCCAATAGCAGGTGCAATGGAACCGATTGCCATAGTTATTCCTGCTGTAAATATTGATGCCACTGCAATTAAATCAACACTACTCATAACTTTTATTTCCTTCCTTTCCTCTCTTAGTTTTTAATTCCTCTTCAGCTTGAACCGCTGAAGCAATATATACTGTTGCCAGTATTGTAAAAATATATGCCTGTATCTGTCCAATTAATAGACCAAAACCTTGCATAATTATTGGCAAAAACAAGGGCACTATTGTAATAAGTATACCTGCAATCAGGCTGCCACTCATAATGTTACCAAATAAACGAACTGCTAAAGCCAATGTTCTGGAAAATTCACCTATTATGTTGAATGGAAGCATTAAAATAGATGGTTCAAGGTATTGTTTTAAATATTTTCTAAAGCCAGCTTTGCTGATTCCATAAATTGGAATAGCGAAAAATATACATATAGCCAGAGCAGTGGTGGTTGATAATGAGCCGGTAGGTGGATGGAACCCGGGAATAATGTCCATTAAATTTGAAATAGAGATAAATAAAAAAAGGCTGCCCAAAAATGAAATAAATTGATCAGGTTCCTGTCTGGTAATTTCTTTTATCTGTTCACGAATATAACTGATTACAACTTCAAGTGCAGTCTGCCATCTATTTGTACCTGGTTTTTTTACCAAATTTCTGGTAGCAAGCCAGGCGACAAACACCAATACTGTCATCACTAGCCAAGTAAAGACTATGGTTGCATTTAAATGAACACCATTCCATTGCCAATATATTATATTATCAGGGGTAATCTCCATGCCTACTCCTTTTCATCTTTTGATTGTTTTACCTTAACTGAAGCTCCTCGTCTCAATAAGCTGGATAATATTATTCTTGTAATCACAAAACCCATCAGGCAAAAGAGAAGGGAAATCCATCGCCCTGAACGGGCTATATAAAACAATAATAAAAAGATAACTCCTGTCCTGAAAATATAGCTGAACATTGTTACTATTACGGGATATTTACTTCGGTTAATATTATGCAAAGTAAGCCACAAGCCACCAAAATAGAATAAACTTGACAAACACCCTAAAAATATAAAAAAGATATAGTTAATAATTTCTAGTTCCCCTTTCTGTTATTCTTCTCTTTCTTTCTCAATATCTTTTCTTTCTTTTTGAATCCAATACCAGGCATTCCAGCACCCAAGACCAATACCTAGTAAGAGAAAGGTTAGGGTCCATGATATTTGCCCATGCCATTTTTTATCCAACCATAATCCGATTATTATGCCAATAATAGTTGGAACCATAACAGACCAACCAATTACTCCAAATAGACCTAATCCCACCCAGACTACTCTACTCTTCTCTCTCTGGGCTTTTAATCTTCTTTTCCCTTTTCTTTCTATTTCTTGCAAAAAATCTTTTTCTTTTTTAATTTCAATAGAATCTCTTTTTTTATCCATGTGCCTCTAAATCTAAAAATCTTCTGATAAAATCAGCTTCTAATTTTTGTAGTGCATGGTGAGCTTTCTTATAGTGTTCATCAATTTTTTTAAAATCTTCTTCGACTTTCCCTTTTAAATCAGTAAGATTATCTTCCCTAACTGCATTTCGAGTAGCAAGGGTAACATTCTTACCAATTTTCAATAATATCCCCTCATTAATAGCGATATAGCTGTCCTGTCCATCATTTGTAATAACATATAGAATGCCGGGCACCATTACAGTAATATAGTCTATATGTCCCGGAAGAAGACAGAAAGAACCATTCACATCTTCTCCAACAATTTTCTTAACTTTTTCGTGCCAGTAGGTCTTTTCTGGCAAGAGAATAGTTAAATTCATTTATTTCTTAGCCTCATCTATTGAACCAATCATGTACAACATATTCTCGGGATAATTTGAAAACTCATCATTTAAAATTCTTTCACAGCCATCCAACGCATCAGGCAAAGATACTCTTCGCCCTTTATTTCCAGTAAATTGTTCGGTTGTTACGAATGGCTGGGTAAGAAATCTTTCCAGTCTTCTAGCCCGATTGACTACATTCTGGTCCTCTTTTGATAATTCCTCTAATCCCAACATAGCAATAATATCTCTGAGCTCTTCATATTCTGAAAGAGTCTGTTTTATTTGACGGGCAATTTGATAATGTCTATTTCCAACCACTGTTGGAGTAAGTATGCTTGAATTTGATTTTAGAGGGTCTATGGCCGGATATAAGCCCTGACTTGCCCTCTGCCTGGAGAGTACAATGGAAGCTGATAAATGGCTAAATGTATGTACTGCAGCAGGATCAGTAAAGTCATCAGCAGGTACATAAACAGCCTGAATAGAGGTAATCGAACCGGCAGAAGAGTTACTAATGCGTTCTTCTAAATCTGCAATTTCACTGGCTAAAGTTGGCTGATAACCTACTCTGGAAGGTAATTCTCCCAGAAGACCTGATACCTCAGAACCCGCCTGAACAAAACGGTAGATGTTATCAATTAACAGTAAGACATCCTGTTTTTCTTCATCTCTGAAGTATTCAGCCATTGTAAGGGCAGCATGGCCAACCCTGAAACGGGCCCCAGGCTGTTCATTCATTTGGGCAAAGATCATTACTGCTCTATCCAGGACTCCTGCGTCTTTCATCTCCCGATAAAGTTCTTCTCCCTCTCTTGAACGCTCACCTATTCCACAAAAGAGACTAACACCTTGATAGCCAACTGCCATATTATGTATCATCTCCATGATAAGAACGGTTTTTCCAACACCCGCCCCTCCAAAGAGACCTGCTTTGTCGCCTCTTCCCAGAGGAGCAAGGATATCTATTGCTTTAATACCTGTCTCAAATACGCTCGTTCTGGCAATACGTTCAGCAATTGGTATAGATTTCCTGTAAATAGATCTTTTGTGAGATAAAGGTATATCAAGCTTCTCCCTACCATCAATTGTCTCTCCAAAGATATTGAACATTCTTCCCAGGAGCTCTTTCCCTACCGGAACCATTAACGGATTACCGTAATCAACTACTTTATCACCCCTTTTTAGTCCCTGTGTTGAGGTTAAAGCAATACCCCTTATCGTTTTGTCATCAAGATGAAGAATTGTTTCTATAAACACTTTCCTACTTTTTAATAGATTGGAAACTAACGGCAAACTATCAGGAAATTCAATATCTAAAACACTTCCTCTTATGGCGATTATTTTACCCTTATTCGGTTTCTCATTCAGCTGATTAATGCTCATTTCCTCCATATCTAATAATCGTATTTATCCTTAACCGTTAATAATCAAAACAGTTTTAATATATTTATCAAGCTAAATAAATTTAATGATCCCAGAAACAAGTACCTATCAACTCATCAGTCAACCTGTATTATTCTTAAAGAATCTGTTCCCCCCACTTTTTTTCGTACCGTACCTTCAGTTAAAACTACATAATCATTCTTTTTTATCAAAGATTCTTTCTTTAAAAAAGTTAATATACTTCCAAATTGATCGAGCATTTCACGAGAAATTAAGAATGGTATTACACCATAAGAGAATGTTAGAAAGCGGGCTACTTCTGGTTTAATAGTAAAAGCAAGAATCCAGCAGAAAGGCTTTAATCTAGATATTCTACGAGCTGTGTTTCCACTCTCAGTGGGTGTAACAATGTATTTAGTTCTAAACATCTGGCTGCTCTCCAAAGTATGCAGAGAGATGACATCCTCAACAGATGGCATCTCTTTTTGAAAAGAAGAATGTAGTTCTTCATAACAGGAAGAATGATGATAAAAGTTATTACAATAATTCCGTTCAGTTGATACAGCTATATCTGACATCATTCTTGTCGCTTCTACGGGATATTTTCCAATTGCAGTTTCTTCTGAAAGCATTGTAGCGTCTGTACCATCCAGTATTGCATTTGCTACATCGGTAACTTCTGAACGGGTAGGGCGAATATTTTCTGTCATTGAAACTAGCATTTGAGTGGCTGTTATAACCGGCCTACTCATTTGGTTAGCCTGTGAAATCAGGTTTTTTTGTATAATCGGTATTTCATCTATGTCAACTTGAACACCCAGGTCTCCTCTGGCAACCATAATAGCATCAGTTTCTAATAGTATACCTTTAATATTTTTTAAGGCTTCTTCTCTTTCTATCTTTGCAACAGTGAATATTTCTTTACCTCTTTGCCTGGCAAATTCCTTAACTTTTTTGATATCATCAGCCTTTTCTACAAAAGAAATACCAAAGATATTGACACCTTCTTTTAATCCAAAGTCAATCAAGTCTAAATCCTGTTTACTGATAGGTTCTATCATTATTTTTGCTTTAGGAAGATTCAGTCCTTTATATGAGTCAATTTTCCCACCAATCAATATCTGACAGCTTATCTCATTTTCTTCTTCCGATATCCCTATAACACGCAATTGTATAAATCCATCATACAGATATATTAAGCCACCTACTTTTACACTTTGAAGTAGATGTTCGTACTCAACAGGCAATATAGAACTGTTACCTATAACATTTTTAGTGGTCAGCTTTATAATCTGACCTTTCTTCAGGAGAATTGGTCCGTTATCAATTTTGCCAAGTCTTATTTTAGGGCCCGGAACATCCATCATAACTGGTATTGTTATATTTAACTCTTCTTCTACTTCATGAATATGACGCAATGTTTCCCTGTGAAAATCCAATGTGTCGTGGGCTAAATTTATTCGTGCAACATTCATACCAGCCAAAATCATCTTTTTAATAATGTTTTTATTATGAGATGCAGGACCCAGAGTACATACAATTTTGGTTTTTGATGCAGGAAATTTCATTTTATTCTCCTTTATTAATTAGTATAAACAAGTCTATTCGTTATAGACACTTCTTTATATGAACAATTCTGAAGTATATTATCACCAAGCAAAAAAGAGTCAGGTATTAAAAGTATATATACTTAGCCTATTTAAAAATTATACTTACGACAGAAAATAGTTTTACACCAGAATAATGGTTCAATAATTGAAAACAGAGCGGAAAATATGATAGGAAAACACCTGTATTAGTAAAAAAGATTAATTATCATTTATTATGCGTAAGTGATTGAATAATTAATCCAATTCCCACTATTACAAGAATGAGAGGCCAGAATTTGGTCAGAATAAAATTTGGGAAAATGCTTCTGATTAAAAAAAATAGTCCTAAAAATATCAGAATTACTCCACCCCAGATATTTTTTTGTCCACTTTTTTCATCACCAGAATGAAAAGAATCTTTACCCTCTTCAACTTCTTCTGGGTTTTGTGGAATAATTATCCAGGCAATAACATATCCGATTACACCAATACCACCCAAAAAAACGATTAATACTGAGAGCAGGCGAACAAGAGTGGGGTCTATGTCAAAGTATTCAGCTATTCCACCACAAACACCGCCTAAAATACTATCTTTTTTGGAACGATAAAGTCTTTTTACCATAATTAGCATTCCTCCCTATTTAAATAGAAGTATGCAATTTTTTTTAAAATATTTAACACATAACACTGTTCGGTAACGTTCTGTCCCCGCAAGAAATTATCCTTTTCTTCCTTCTGTTAAAAACCATATTTTTAATAAAGAGCTCTGGCATTGATGAGTTGTTTTAGAAAGCTATATAATAAAAAATGGCGGAGAGAGAGGGATTCGAACCCTCGGAACGGACTTGAAATCCGCTCAATTGCTTAGCAGGCAACCACCTTCGGCCTCTCGGTCATCTCTCCGTTTTTAAGTATAGCATAATAGCCCAACTGAGGCAACAAATAAATAGAGTTAGATTTTTAAAATTTTATTCAATTTATCTGTTGCCAATTTATATTAAAGTTGAAATATTCAGCAGTAAATCATTTTAAAATTATAATCTACTATTAACTCCATGGCAGCAAAATTAAGAATATAATTACCTATTAATCGCCAAGGTTTTCAATGTAATTACAGATTTTCAAAACATCTCTATTGTTTACAATTCTCTCTTCTAAAATAGTTCGATTAGAGATATCTTCTCCCCAAAATTTCTCATTTGCCGAACTATTTGCTTTAATAGTCGATCCCTGGAGGGAGCCTGCATCAAAATAAAGACCTCTTGTTATTGAATAAGAAAAAATAGGTGCTTTTAAATCAGAATCAATTTCAGCTGAAACGGAGCGTCCAACCGGGCCTACAGTCCATGCTAATGTTCCTCCAAATTTGAAAGTCTTTTTCATAAATGCATCAAGGCCATCTGAATCA
>JAXGTM010000017.1:0-18867 GCA_040774925.1 Atribacterota bacterium
AACAGGTGCAAAACCCAATAATCAGTTAATAGAAGATTTAAAAGATACTAATCTTGATATCTATATAGCAGGTGATGTATGCAGCCCGAGAGATGTAACCAGAGCAATATATGAAGGGGCGAAGGCTGCAGTGGAGATCTAGTATTGATTTGTATTTGAAAAACAACATAGAAAGGTAGAGAAACAAATGCCAAAAATTATTCTTATCACTGGAGCTAGCACGGGAATAGGGGCAGAATGTGCAAAAATATTGGCTGAAAATAATGAAGTTATAATTCATTATAACAGATCTAAAGTTGCCGCGGAAGAAACAGCCGAAATAGTAGCAGATAATGGTGGCAAGCCTTTTTTAGTTCAGGCAGATATTACAGAAGAAGAATCTTGCATTGAATTAATAGATAAAGTAAGACAAAAATTTTCAAAGCTTGATGTCTTGATTAACAACGCTGGCGGAGAGGTTGAAAGACTTAGTGCAAGCACTCTTACCTGGAAGAATATGCTTGATACTTTCAGTCTAAATACTTTTTCGGCGATGAAAATTTCATCACTATGCATCGACCTGTTAGAAAAATCAATAGACCCTGTTATTGTAAATATCACAACTCTTGCTATCAGACATGGTTCACGTGATTCATTGTCATATGGAGCCGCTAAGGGGGCACTTGATGTTTTCACACGAGGTTTAGCCAGGGAACTTGCTCCAAAAATAAGAGTGAATGCGGTAGCTCCAGGATTAACAGATACCCCTCTCGTAAGGAGATTTGTATCTCCAGAGAAAACAAAAGAAGTTATTGAAGACACACCATTAAAAAGAATAGGTGATGTAAATCAAATAGCTTCAGCAGTAAAATTTCTGATTGAAAACAATTTCATCACAGGTGAGACTATTGATGTTAATGGTGGTTTATTTATGAGATAAAATATGTACTATTATAAAAATATTTTGTCTTATAATAACCAAGTTTCAATATTAACAATATTTTCAAATATGTTAAGGATAACCCATAAAAATTAAAACAATATTTTAAATAAGATGAAGGAGGGAATAGAATGAACACCCCAATAATGGAATCGATGGTTGATCGTGTAAAAAAGAAGGGAATAATGAGGGTTGCAGTTGAACTGGCAAAACATCCTGATGAGGGCATGCCTGATGAGTTTTATTTTGAGCCTAAAACCGGACAACCAGCTGGTGTGGTCATTGATTATATGAAGATGATGGCTGAAGATCTGGGAGTAGAAGCAGAATGGGTTAATATTCCCTGGAGCGACCAGATTGATGCACTTATAAATGGAGATGTGGATGTTCTTCCAAAACATACCAATACTCCGGAAAGGGCTTTTAAAATCGACTTTTCTGATATAGTTTTCTGTTTCAACATTTCAGCAGTTATTTCCAAGAAAAATCTTTTTACTCTGGATGAACTAAAAAAAGGTGATAAAAAAATAGCCTGTGTCAAAGGAGCATCTAATCGTTTAGTTTTAGAAAGACATTTTCCAAATGCAGAGGTAGTTGATGTAGATGAATACATGATAGGAGCTGACCTTTTAGAGGAAGGTGCAGTTAATGCATGGGTAGAAGCAGCAATTACCAAAAAACTTCTCCAATTAAGACCAGACCTTGATGTTATACGAAATTCCCAGGGTAAACCTATTGTATTGTCTACTGAATGTAATAGTATTTCAGTCAAACTCGGTGATCAACGTTCAATTAACTGGATTAATAATTGGATGAGATTTAGAAAAGCACAGGGTGATTTGAAATATTTACTAGAGGTTCGCTGGCCAAACGGACTGGCTGGTTAATTAAAATATAATTAATTTGAAATTTAATAATAGAATATTTAGTGTTAGTTATATCTAAGTAATACAAGGAGAAAAAAATGGACAATAATTTTAAAAATGTATTTACTCCATACAAATTTAAATCAAAACAGATAGAGATAGCCAATCGCATTGTAATGCCACCTATGGCTATCTATATTCCTGGTTCGAAAGGGTATGTTGAGCAGAGACTTATAGACTATTATGAAGAAAGAGCTAAGAGTCAACCTGGAATGATTATCATTAATGCCACTTCGATAAACTTGACCAGTGCCCGTTCTCATCCCAACCAGACTAGTTTAGCTGATGACAGTTTTATTGATGGTATGAAGAAGTTGGTTGACATGATTCATTCATATGGTGTTAAAACCTCGGTGCAGCTCTATCACTCTGGCCGTCAGCGTTATGGAATGATAGCTGGTGGAGAGACTATGAGCCCTTCAGGGATTTCTGATCCGGTAAGAAAAGACCCCACCAGAGAGATGAAAGTGGAAGAGATTAAAATATTAATTCAGCAGTTTACTGATGCAGCGGTAAGAGCCAAAAAGGCTGGATTTGACGGAATAGAACTTCACTGTGGACATGGTTATCTCCTATCAGGATTTTTAAGTCCATATCAGAACAGGCGTACAGATGAATATGGTGGAAGTCTTTTCAATAGGACCCGTCTTGTGAGAGAAATTATAGCCAGCTGCAGAAAAGCCATTGGTCCGGAAATGCTTATTGGAGTAAGAATGAATGGCAGTGATTACATTAATGGTGGCAATACACTTGAAGATACCAAGCAGATTGCTAAAATTTTGGTTGAACATGGTGCAGAAATAATTCATGTAACCGCAGGAATGGCACCAAGTGGTCATTTCACATTCTTACCAGCCGATATGCCAGCAGGATGCAACATATACTTAGCTGAAGGAATTAAAGAGGCAGTGGGAGAAGATATTCCGGTGATTGGAGCAGGGGCAGTGGAAGATATATTCCAGGCGGAAAAAATATTATCAGAAACCAATTTAGATTTTGTAGCAATAGGTAGACCGATGTTTGCTGATCCAGAACTACTAATTAAGGCGAGAGAAGGAAGAGTAAAAGAGATAAGGCCATGTTTACGTTGTTCAAAGAGTGCCGGGGTATGGCCTGAAGATATGCGTTGCACAGTTAACGCTGCAGTGGGTATAGAGAAAGAATTTGCTAAAAACTTAACAGAGATCGGTCCATCTAAGAAACTATTAGTTATTGGAGCTGGACCGGCAGGACTGGAAGCCGCCAGAGTTGCAGCTATGAAAGGCCACAATGTTACTCTTATGGATGAAAGAGAAGAGATCGGCGGTAAAATGCATCTGGTTAGAGTTCGCCCTGATAAGCAGAAGTTAATTGACCGCTGGATGAAATACTATGAAAATGAAATAGAAAGATTAAATATCAGTCTTAGATTAGGTGAAAAAGCAAATATTGAAAAGGTTGAAGAGATAAGTCCTGACTTGATTATTATTGCGACTGGTGGCAAACCATTGGTGCCCAGATCTATTAAAGGAACTGATTGTGAGGGAGTTTTGTTTGCCGAGGATATAATAGCCGGTAAAGTGCATGCCGGAAAGAATATTGCAATTATTGGCGGCAGCTCTTTGGGCGTAGAAATAGCTGATTATTTATTTGATGAAGATGAAAATCGAAAAATAGTAGTATTTGAAATGATGCATGATGTTCTTTTGGATATCAGTCATGATGCTCATTTATCATTAATGGATAGATTCATTAAGAGAGATGTAAAATTCCTTACCTCTACTGAAGTATTTGATATTAGAAAAGAAGGGAAAGGTTTCAACTTAAAAATCAAACGTTATAATCAGCTCGATGAGATTAATGGATTTGATACCGTAGTACTCGCCTGTGGTGTTGTACCTGAAAATAGCCTGGGGGTTGAGCTTGCAGAAAAATTCGACAATGTGATATTTGTAGGAGATTCACAGGCACCCGGTGATTTCAGAAAGGCAATTCATGATTCTGCTAAAATTTGTATGAAACTTTAAAAATAATGTGAAGCATAATAATTTTTGAAAAATAAACCAAATTAGTGCAGGTTAAAAAAGAAGGATTTACAAATTTGATTTGTGAATCCTTCTTTTTTTATTTATATTATTAATCTCTATGGTTTTTCCATTAATTCTACAATAATTCCTTCAGGATCTTTAAAATAAACCCATTTAACTCCTTTTAGATATCCATTTTGTATTTCAAGAGGTTTGTAAAAGAATTCTACAGCATATCCTTCGAGTTTTTCGACAAAGCCATCTATATCATCGACCAAAAATGAAATATGGTGTGCACCAATTGTATTCATAGGAATAGATTCTTTTCCTTTCAGTTTAGGCTGATATTCTAAAAATTCTAAAATTTGATTATCTGAGACCTCAAATAAACAGGTTCTAATTACTGCGCCTTCTACTCCTGCCGGTTTTCCATTATCGATTTCAGCGGCAGGTTCTGTCGGTGGTGACAATAATTTCAATCCCATAATGTTCTTATAAAAATTTACAGCATTCTCTAAATCATTCACCGTAATACCAATATGATGAATTCCTTTTATTTCCATACTTATACCCTTTCTATATAGATAAAATAGTAATGAGATTAAACTAAAAAGAAATTTAAAATTATCTTTATATAATTCTTTCATATACGGTTAGTTTTAACAAGACTATTTAATAATGTATATGAAATATAATTTAATAAATGAAATTAAAAAATATTTAAAACATTCAGAACAAACAAATACAAGAGATACGGACAAATAATTAAAATAATTGTAATAAAAAGAATAAATCAATATAATTAAAAGAATAATCTATTTATATAATTTTTATAAAACAACTATAAGAAATATGGGTTAATAATAATTTTCAAGGAATGTTACTTATTAATAATATGTTAAATAGTAAAAAAATTTTTCAATGATTAAAAGTAGTCACAATCAATTACATCTGACAAGAATGCTAATTGCTCTATTTCTTCCATATTTAGCCCTGAGTCTGGCACAATCAGGTTTCCTGGGCTTACTCCCCTTCGTTAAGGAGGAGTTTGCTCTTACCAGGACTCAAGTCGGTTATTACTCTGCTTTTTTCTTTATAAGTGCTTCTATACTTTCAGTCTTTACCGGCAATATTGTTGATAAGCTGGGCTCTAAAAAGAGCATATTACTGGGAATAAGTTCTATGGGAATTTTGTTGTTTTTCCATGGCCTCTCTACCATTTACAACCTCATCTTGTTATTATCCCTTTTAACTGGATTAGGCTATAGCATATTAACTCCTTCTGCTGTTAAAGCAGTGACGATAAATATTCCCCCTGAGAAGAGAGCCTTCTCCATGAGTATTACGCAATCGGGTTTTGGATTGGGGGGGATACTGGGAGCGAGCATGCTTCCTTTTATCGGGGAAATTGTAGGCTGGAGAATTGCCATATGTATTGCAGCGGTAATAGTTTTGTTTACAGGGCTGTTAGTTAAGGTATTGTATCAAGAAAATGATAACAACAACATGAAAGATAATTCATCTAAAGATGAAGAAGATAATTTCAGGGAACACCTATTTTCAATTATTAAGGACAAACCATTATTAAAAATTTGTATTCTGGGGATAGTATTTGGAGTATCAGAGGGGGCTTTACTGGCACATTTTGTAGTTTTTCTCACTGAAGACCTTATGATAGGTAAAATTACAGCTGGTTTAAACTTTGCCATACTGCATTTAGGTGGTATGGCAGGCCTTATAGGGTGGGGATTTATTTCTGATAGGTTTTTTAGAAGAGATAGACATATAAGTATCTTTTTGGTCGGGATAACTTCCGGCACTATGTATATATTCTTTGGTCTTTTTATGCATTATTTGTTATTTAGACAGAATATTATACCCGTCCTATCTTTTTTCTTCGGTTTTTTAGTTTTAGGATGGACCGGGACATATTTAACGACAGTGGGGGAAGAGGCAGGAAATAGGCGGGCTGGTATTGCGACAGGACTGGCGCTATCTTTTGTCAGAGGTACTATGATTATCGCCTCACCCCTTTTTGGCAGGATCGCCGATTTCAATGGATGTTATAAAAATAGCTGGTTAATATATGGTATAGTCATAATATGCCTTTCTACCCTGTTTTTAAAAAGAGATTAGACTTCTAATTAAATATGCTTCATCACAAAAATACATCTTATTTTTATAGAGTAACATAATGAAAATAGATAGAATAATATATTCTAAGAGAAAAACAATTTCACTGGAAATCTGTGATGATGCTACCTTAATAATCAGAGCGCCATTGTCTGTGACGGATGATGCTTTGAAAAAAGTTATTGAAAAGCATCTGAAGTGGTTAAAGAAAAAGAAGCAGGAAGCCTTATCCCGAAACTTAGACTATGTCCAAAAAGAATTTATAAGTGGAGAAAAATTTCTATTTTTAGGAATGGCATATCCTTTAAAAATTGTGACAAATAATGGGTTAGAAGAAGCCCTAATTTTTAGTAATGAAACATTTTTACTGGCAGAGAGTGTAACAGATCGAAAAAAAGCTTTCATTTCCTGGTATAAGAAAAAAGCTTATCAAATATTTTCAGAAAGAGTAAGAAAATATTCATCTCAATATGGACTATGTTTTGATAAGGTAAAAGTATCAAATGCAAACAGGAGATGGGGTTCATGTTCTACCCTTGGCAATCTAAGTTTTTCCTGGAGATTAGTTATGGCTCCACTAGAGATAATTGATTATGTTGTAATACATGAGCTGGCACATCTGTTAGAAAGAAATCACTCAAAAGATTTTTGGTCAAAAGTATCAATGTTCATGCCCGATTATAAAATACATAAAAATTGGATTCACAAAAATGGTTATAGACTAAAAATATAAATATGGAAAGATTTTAGTCTATTTCAAATAGACACTTAATTCAGGTATTTGCATAAAATAATTTTTATCAATGTTATCCCGATGTCAATGGTAATTTGAATTTTTTTTCTAAATCCATAAACAGGCTTTCTACCGTTAGTGCAAGTAAGGATACCGGAAGTGCACCCTTCAATATCATGAGCAGATCATCACTTCTTATCCCATTCACTATCAGTGTACCGAAACCACTGAGTCCAACTGCTGCCCCAATAGTTGCAACACTGATATTTAATATTAATGAAATTCTGATGCCTGCTAAAATTGCCGGAAGAGAGAGGGGTAATTCCACTTTCGTTATTATCTGAAAATTGTTCATTCCCATCGCTTGCGCGGATTCTATAATTTCTTTCGGAATAGAATTAATTCCCTCAATAGTATTCCGTAATACAGGCAGGAATCCATAAATAAACAAGGCTAAAAGAGCCGGTCTGAATCCATAACCTAAGAAGGGAATCAAAAGAGCCAAAACAGCAACTGTGGGGATAGTCTGTCCGAAGGTGGCTAATCCAAGTAAAAAGTCTTCAAAATCACTCATGAAAGGCAGCCGGCAAAAAATGGTCACTATTAGTGCCATAATTATAGATAGAGAGCTCGATACAATAACAATGAATATATGTTGTATTGCAATCTCAAATAAGCTTGCTCTGGACAGAAAAAAACTCTTTGGTTTAATAATGGGGAGAAGAATAGTTTCAATAATATCAAATTTTAAAATACTAAGCATGAAAAGAGTAAAAAATAAAATTGTAACAATAAAGAATGAATGTCTTTCTTTTTTCATCAGTCTTCTCTCCTGAATACATTCATTAAAATATTTTCAAATGTTAAAGTGCCCACAATATGTTTTTGCTGGTCAATCACTTCAAGGACGCTCGTTCTTTTGGAAATCATTAAGGAGAGTGCTTTGGATACTGTATCTCCAACATCGATTTGTATAGCCTTAGTGTAATCAAAATTATTATCAAAATCGGTACACATGACATTCTCTACCATAAATCTTGATAAAAGTTTCAATACATACTCTGTTCCTAGAAAATCCCTGATATATTCATCGTTTTTCTCAGTGATAAATTCAGAGGGATTTCCCATTGATACAAGTTCGCCTGGTTTCATGATAGCTATTTTATCTGCTAATCTTATTGCTTCTTCAACATCATGTGTTACAAAGAGAACGGTTTTTTTAAGTTCTTTTTGAATACGATAAAATTCTTTTTGCAACCTCTCTCTATTCAATGGGTCAACTGAACCAAATGGTTCATCCATGAGCAGGACAGGAGGGTCTGCTGCTAAAGCTCTGGCGACTCCAACTCTCTGACTTTCACCTCCCGATAGCTCAAAAGGGAATTTTTTCTTATAATTTCCACTTAAACCCACCAGGTCAAGAAGGTAATCAATACGATATCTGACATCTTCTTCTTTCCATTTTAATAGATGTGGTACAATAGCGACATTTTCATAAACAGTATAATGTGGAAATAGACCTATACTCTGTATGACATAACCTATGCCCCTTCTCAAGTTGATTAAGTCCATTTCTTCAATATTTTTATTGTTAATATATATTTCTCCTGAAGTAGGCAGAATGAGGTGATTAATAAGTTTTAATACAGTTGATTTTCCGCAGCCTGATGGGCCAAGTAAAACCAGTAAAATTCCTTCAGGTATTTTTAAAGAGAAATTCTTTAATGCTGTGATATCAGTATATTTTTTTGTAACATTTTTAAGTTCAATCATTCAGCTATCCCCAGAAACTTCTTCTTAAATAACACAATAAAAAAAGAGATCATAGAATCTATAATAAAAGCCATAATAATCAAAGGTATAACACCCAGTAATATTAAATCTGGTGCTGCCTGGGCTAGCCCGAGAAATACAATACTTCCCAAACCTCCACCACCAACAAGTCCAGCTAAAATAGTGTTGCCGATAGATTGAGTCATTGCAATTCTGACACCACCTAAAATGATTGGTAATGAAAGAGGTAATTGAATTTTCCAAAAAATTTGTGTGCTGTTCATGCCCAGACTAACGGCTGTATCAATTAAGTCAGAATCAATCATTTTTAAACCGGCTATTGTATTATGAACCACTGGAAATAGTGCATATATTGTCAACACTATAAATGCTGGTGCAAATCCAACACCACTTATACCAATATTTTTTAATATTTCACTCCGTTGGCTTAAAAGTGTAAGTGGCAGCATAATGATACCCAGTAAAGATAAAGTAGGAATGGTCTGGCCAATGTTGATTAAAAAGAGGAGTATACTGTTCATTTTTTTATCTTTGAAAACCATTATTCCTATCGGGATACCAATCATAAATCCCAGTGCAACTGAAAAAAAAGATAAAGAGAGATGTCTGTTTAATTGTCCAAAAAAAGAGTTACTCCTATTAAAGAATTCTTTCATAATTGATAGATTATTTAAATGACCACTTATCAGGAATACAAATATTATAAAAAAAAGAGATAAATAAAATAATCTCCGGTATATAAGGTTTTTTTTATCACTTTTGAAACTCCCGCTAATTACCATATCTATTCCCAAAAAAATGATCCAAAAACCCATTCCCAGAGAAAGTCTTCCATTGGGGTATAAATTAAATAATTTGTTATCCCGAGGAAAACCAAAATAATAAAGAGTTAACCCTATAATAATAAGTAGAGTAAAACAGATAATTAATCTATGTTTTTGATGACCTGTATAAGTTAATACTAGAATAAGCAGAGAAAGGAAAGTTAAGAGATAGAAACCATTTCCAAATAATTCTAATGCACTTACACCCGTTCCACTGAGTACCCTGTTAGGTCTGTACTCAGCAAAGTGCAAAAAAAATAAGGAAAGTATGATAATCAGTGCACCAGAAACAGCAATTTTTTTCCCGGAAGCAGACATTTCAATTCCTCTATTTAATTATCAACTCATTTTCTTCTAGGTATTCCCTGGCTACTGTTGCCGGTTCTATTCCATCATAGGCTACTTTAGAGTTAAGCTCTCGAAGGGCATCAGCACTAAGAATTTTAAATAACCTGCCTAATGTTGCTTCTATTTCCGGATATTTCTCATATAAAGAACCTTTTAGCACGGGTGCGGGAAGGTAAACCGGCGGAATGCTTTTAGGATCATCTAATACAACCAGATCCATCTTATCTAAAGCACCATCTGTTCCATAAACCAGTGATATATTTACATCATTGGTCTTTTCCACTAAGGCTTTCAACATTTCAGCAGTATTACCTGAAGCAAGAAGTATAAGCTGGTCATTATTAAGGTTGAAATCGTATGCTTCTTCAAATCCCCGCAATCCCTTTATATTTTCAGCAAAAGAGGAAGATGTTATCAGTTTTACAAAACCACCTTCATTAACATATCTGGCTAAATCTTCCATGTTTTTTATGTTGTTTCCTTCAGAAAATTCTCTTCTGACAGCCAGTGCCTCAGTATTATTAACATTGGCAGGTTCTAACCATATTATATTGTTCTTTTCCTTATCCAATTTTTTAGTGAGTAAATATCCTTCCCGGGCATCAGACCAGACATCAGTATCCTCTACTTCATGATAATATTGGCCTGAACCGGTGTAATCTAATACCAGGTCAACTTCTCCAGCTATTAATGCTTTTCTTAAAATATCCGGAGTTCCAAATTCAGTCTTATCGATTACTTCAAAGCCATCCTGTTCCAATAGTATGACCATCATTTGTCCAAGAATAGCCCCCTCACTGTCAATAAAAGAAGCTACTGTTATTGGCCCTTTTTTTGCTTCTTTTTTTTCTATAGGATTCTGACAGGCAATCAGATTTAAAGATATAAAGAATATGACCAGAAAAATTATAATTTTCTTCATGATAATACCTCTTTTCATTCTTTTTAAAGAGTATAACAAAAAAGAAGTGTTAATTAAAGTTTTCCATTTCAGACCAATGGAAGACAAAATCATCTTTTCATTTAGTAAGATAAGCTGAATATTTGTTTACAACAGTAATTCGATTATTCTTTCAGGTTTTATAAAAGGTAAAAATATCATAAACTTCAAACTTATTATTCTTTAAAAACCGAACAATAGAATGATATAATAATTAATAAATATATTTATTCTTCCATAATAAAAACTCAAATATTTTAAAGCAGAATTATTCCAGCAAAAATGTTATATAAAAATTATTTTAAACTTTTTTATCGATAGATTTGATTCACTATTTTTCTGGAAGGGGGACAGAAAAATGAAAAAGAACATTGAGGTTTTTGATGCAATTATTATCGGTTCCGGTCAGGGAGGAACGCCACTGGCATCTAAGCTGGCAAAATCAGGAATGAAAGTGGCGCTGATAGAGAAAAAATTTGTTGGTGGTTCCTGTATAAATGTAGCTTGCACTCCAACTAAAACTCTAATTGCCTCAGCAAAAATAGCTTATTCTGTTAACAGTGCAAAGAGGTATGGCATAAATTCTACTTTTAATTCAATAGATTTTTCTAGAATAATGCAAAGAAAGAAAGAAGTAGTGGAAAGCTTCCGGGAAGGGCTCTACAGACAATTGTTATCAACTAAGGGACTTTCTCTCATTGAAGGAGAAGCACATTTCATTGGTGAAAAATTACTTGAAATTAATCTGAATAATGGAAAAAAATATTTTGCCAGAGCTGACTTGATTGTTATTAATACCGGAGCCAGTCCATTTAATCCGCCAATTGACGGTTTAGAAAAATCTGTATTTTTTAATTCTACATCAATAATGGAAATAGATGTTTTACCAGAACATCTTTTAATAATTGGTGGAGGATATATAGGTCTGGAATTCGGGCAGATGTTTAAAAGGTTTGGCAGTAAAGTGACTATTATACAGTTAGACCAACAATTGCTCCCAAATGAAGATGAAGATATAGCTGAAGAAATAAAAAAGATTTTAATGGAAGATGGAATAGAGATTTTTTGTAGTACAAAAACTATTAAGGTTGAAAACCCAGAACAGAATAAAATTGTTTTAACGGTAATTAAAGATGATAGAGAGATGAAGATAGAAGGTAGTCATTTGCTTGTTGCAATAGGAAGGGCCCCCAATAGTGCTGACTTAAACCTGGAATCTACCGGAATAAAAGCTGACAAACGAGGTTTTATAATAGTTGATGAATATCTGGAAACAGGAGTCCCAGGAATATTTGCCATTGGTGATCTGAATGGAGGGCCGCAATTTACCCATATTTCTTACGATGATTATAGAGTTCTAAGCAAAAATATTTTACAAAAAGATAATAGAAAAACTTATAGCACTAAAGGAAGACAGCTTCCATATACTGTTTTTATCGATCCGCAACTTGGCCGTATAGGTTTAACAGAAAAAGCAGTAAAAGAGAAAGGTTATAATTATAAATTATTTAAAATACCCATGAGCTGGGTTGCACGTGCAATAGAGACAGGGGAAACTAAGGGTATGATGAAGGCAATTGTTGATACTGGAGATAATAAAATTTTAGGTGCATCTGTGCTGGGTATTGAAGGGGGAGAGATCATTGCTATTATTCAGATAGCAATGCTGGCAGGGTTACCCTATACGGTATTGCGGGATGCAATTTATTCACATCCCAGTATTTCTGAAGCCTTAAATACATTATTTACCAGTTATGTTTAAAAATAGGTATTATATTTTAGTTGGGGGTGAACAATATGGAAAAAACAGGATATATCATTCTCATTATTGTAACTATCGCATGGATTATTGCCTGGCTTCTGGGGATGTTTCAAAACACATGGATAGGATTAATTGGTCTGACAACCCTGATTGGTTTGGGTATGCTCTTTATTAAAGCATTGAGAGATAGGATAAAAGAATATAAAAATGACCGGTATTCCCGTGATATTAAGAATTAAGGAGTGTAATGAAAAATGTTATTAACAACTCAAAATAATTTTTCTGAATATGAAATTGTTCAAACTCTTGGATTAGTCAAAGGCAATACTGTTCGAGCCCGTCATGTTGGTAAAGATGTTATGGCAACTTTTCGTAACATCGTTGGAGGGGAAATCGAAGAATATACCAAGCTTTTATCAGAATCACGGGAACAGGCAATTGATCGAATGATTATGGCAGCTAGACTATTGGGGGCTGATGCTATAGTAGGCATTCGTTTCACTACCTCATCTATCATGCAGGCAGCATCAGAAATACTAGTTTATGGAACTGCGGTAAAGATAAAGAAAAAATCGGATTCTTTAATGAACTAATAATAATAAAATATAATGATATGTTTTATATTATTTACTGAAATATTTTGAAGATATTCTTCACTAGTTCCTTCAGGAGAAGATAGTTAACCAACAAAAATCTATATTTCGCTCTTCTTATTTTTAGTAAACAAAACTGACTGGTCTATACCCCATAAAACCTCTTCATCATTCACTGCACCAAAACCGTAATATGATAGTAAAAAACTATAATTTGTGATAAAATACATGAGTTTTATAAATAATTCAAGTAAAAATTTTTTTTAAAGAGATATCTTTTTTTAGGAGTAAAATTTGTGGTAAAGTTACTGAAAAATTTGAAACCCTACTGGCTTTCCATTATTGGAATAATCCTGTTTGTCTTTTTACAGGCAATAGCAGAACTGTTTTTACCCACTCTTATGTCTAATGTGGTCGATATAGGAGTGGTAAATGGTGACACAGGATATATTTTAAGGATTGGAGGGCTGATGCTTTTAATAGCTTTTATTGCGATGGCGGCATCGATTTTAGGAAGCTACCTATCATCCCGCTTATCCATTGGTTTTGCCAGGGATCTTAGAAGAATGGTTTTTAGTAAAATAGAGAGCTTCTCTTTAGAGGATTTTAACGAAAAAGGGACTGATTCTCTAATTGTTCGGACAACGAATGACATCACTCAAATCCAACAATTAACAGTTACACTGTTCAGGATGTTTCTCAGAGCACCAATGCTCTTTATAGGGGGCATCATTATGGCTTTTTCTAAGAATACCGAATTGGCACTACTCTTATTAGGAATTCTACCCGTGCTCTCTACTATAATATACTTTGTAGCCAAAAAAAGCATGTCCCTTTTTCAGGCAATGCAAATTAAGGTAGATAATCTTAATTCAGTGCTACGGGAATATTTATCCGGACTCAGAGTTATCAGAGCATTCAACCGGGAAGAATATGAAAAAGAGAGATTTAATGAGAGCAATTATGATTTAACAGAAACTGCCAGAAAGGTCAGTGTATTGATGGCATCATTGATGCCTTTGATGATTTTAGTTTTAAATCTTACTATTGTAGCAATTTTCTGGCTGGGAAGTATAAAAATCGACCTTAATATTATGCAGGTTGGAGACTTAATGGCTTTTGTACAATATGCTTTACAAATAATGTTTTCTTTAATCATGTTCTCCATGATGTTTGTAATGTTCCCCAGGGCTTCAGTTTCTGCAACAAGGATTAATGAAGTACTTGATGTTGAAACAAAAATTAAAGACCCTATCTCCCCTGTAAGCGAATTATTAATGGAAGAAGATACAAATCAAGGTACTGATATCAGGCATCATACTGATTCAGAAAAAAACAGAGAGGTAAACCTTAAATTTGAAAACGTATCATTCTGTTATCAGGATGCAACAGAATATGCTGTTTGTGATATCTCTTTCCAGGCAAAACCGGGCGAGGTAACTGCAATTATTGGAAGTACAGGTTCGGGGAAAACCACTCTGGTCAACCTCATACCGAGATTTTATGATATTACTAAAGGAAGTATCTCCATTAATAATATTGATATTAGAGATATAACACAGGAAAACCTGCGTGAGATAATAGGGTTGGTCCCTCAAAAGGCAACTCTTTTCACCGGAACTGTTGCGGAAAATATTAGTTTTGGAAATGACATGATATCCCGGGAAGAGATTAAAAGAGTAGCAGAGATCGCCCAGGCTGACAACTTTATTGAAAAAATGGCGGAAGGTTACGAATCTTTCATTGCACAGGGTGGAAGAAATTTATCTGGGGGGGAGAAACAGAGAATTTCCATTGCAAGAGCCTTAGCAAAACACCCTGAAATCTTTATTTTTGACGATAGTTTCTCTGCTTTAGATTTTAAGACAGAGTCCAGGCTAAGAGAAGCTATAAAAAAAGAGATTAGCGGTAAGGTTGTGTTGATAATTGCTCAAAGAGTAACAACTGTTATGGGGGCAGATCAGATTATAGTTTTAGATAAAGGCAGGATAGTGGGAATTGGCTCACACAAGGAACTCATCAGGACAAGCGAAGTATATAAAGAGATAGTTGCCTCGCAGCTTTCAGAAGAGGGTTTATATGAATGAAAAAAGAGAAAAAGCAGTTGGTTTGACCAGGGGATTCGGCAGAGGACCAGGAAGCCATCGTGGTTTAACAGCGCCAGTAGAAAAACCAAAAGATTTTAAAGGTTCATTAAAACGATTAATTGAATATTTAAAACCTTACTGGCTAAAGATTCTATTTGCAGTAGCTGCCTCTATTGCCAGTTCAGTATTTGTTGTGATGGGTCCAAGAGTTATGGGTAAAGCGACCACAAAATTATTTGAAGGATATCTGCTCAAAGCAAAACATGTTCCTGGTGCATCAATTGATTTTAAATATATTATAAATATTATTTATATTTTGATAGTTCTATATTTTCTCAATGCTATCTTTACCTATTTCCAGCAATATATAATGGTTGGAGTTACTCAGAAGGTAGTATATGAAATGAGAAAAGATACCAGTACAAAATTGTCAAAATTGCCATTAAGTTATTTTGATGGCAGGACACACGGGGAAATATTGAGCCGTGTTACCAATGATATCGATACAATAAGCAGTACATTACAACAAAGCATAACTCAATTTATTACTTCAGTAATTTCGTTAATTGGTATAGTTATAATGATGTTAATCATCAGTCCATTTTTATCTCTGGTTATCTTTATAACCCTACCCCTCAGTATTGTAGTTACAAGGTTTGTTGCGGGAAAATCACAGAAATATTTTATTCGCCAGCAGAATATTCTAGGAGAATTAAATGGTCATGTTGAGGAGATGTATGCCGGACATGCAATTGTAAAGGCATTTAATTATGAGAAAAAATCTATTGAGCGATTTAATAAACTTAATGAGCAGCTTTTTAATACAGGCTGGAAAGCCCAATTTATTTCAGGCATTATAATGCCACTGATGATAGCTATCAGCAACATTAGCTATGTTTTTGTGGTAATTTTGGGAGGAATTGCTGTAGCAAAGAATACCATCACTATTGGTAATGTTCAGGCTTTTATTCAGTATTCGAGACAATTTACTCAACCAATTATTCAGACTGCAAATATTGCCAATATCATTCAATCAACCATTGCTGCTGCTGAACGTGTTTTTGAGGTTCTTGACGAAACTGAACAGGTACCTGATAAAGAGAATGTTGTTCTTTTTAACAAACCTGAGGGAAATATTAAACTAGAAAATATAAATTTTGGCTATGTTCCTGAAAAGACAATTTTAAAAGACATAAACCTAAATGTAAAAAAAGGCCAGACAATTGCGATTGTTGGACCTACCGGTACTGGAAAGACGACATTAGTAAACCTTCTTATGCGCTTTTATGATATTAATAGTGGAAAAATTACTCTGGATGGAATTGATATTTATGATTTAAAAAGAGCAGACCTGAGAAGCCTTTTTGGTATGGTTCTTCAGGATACCTGGTTATTCAAAGGGAGTATCAGGGATAATATTGCTTATGGTAAAAAAAATGCCACTGAGGAAGAGATAATCAGGGCTGCGGATATGGCTTATGCTGATCATTTTATAAGAACATTGCCGTCAGGGTATGATACCATTATTGATGAGGCTGCCAGCAATCTCTCTCAAGGTCAAAAGCAATTATTAACCATAGCGAGGGCTATTTTAGCAGATCCAGCTATATTGATCCTTGATGAGGCAACCAGCAATGTTGATACCAGAACAGAGATTCTTATTCAGAAAGCAATGCAGAGTCTAATGAAAGGAAAAACCAGTTTTGTAATTGCACATAGATTGTCGACTATCAGAGAAGCTGACATGATACTGGTAATGAGAAATGGCAAGATTATTGAGAGAGGAACACATAAAGAACTACTTGAATTAAATGGGTTTTATGCAGATCTCTATAACAGCCAATTTGTTGGCTTAAAAGCAGCAGTATAGATTGTCAATAAAATTGAATTAATAATGGAGAATGATAAGGGAAATAATGAAAAAATACACGTCATTAACGCTGCTGGTCATATTTATTTTATCTTCTATCCTCTTGAAGCCTCCTTTCGCAATAGATATTAAAGAGTATTTAGAAGGCAAATTTCCAGCAATTTTCATTATATATTTAGGCTCACTGGAGGAATTAGATGTATACGAGAAAGAATTCATTGATTTATTAGAGGATATGACCCCAGTCGAGCAGCGGTTTTTTGCCAGGGAAGTTCACGAAAATGGTTTTTCTCCGGAAATTTTGGAAAAATTGAAATCAAAAATTCACAAGAAGGAGGTTGAAAAACCATTCCTTAAAGTTGCTTTTCCGGGACAGGATGGAAAAGTTGTAAAAGGAAATCCTATTTATGTGTTTGGAAGTACCACTCCTTCTCCAGAGGTCAGAATCGATGTAAATGGAATTGAAGTAGATAGATTTGATTATAGAAGCGGCAATTTTCTTACAATGGTCGATATCCCTGAGGAGATAGAGTTTCCCATTAAAATAACTGCGGCAATAGGTGAAGAAAAAACCATACTGGAAAGAATAGTAGTCTATCAACCACTTTGGAAAGAAATGTCACCTGAACCGCTGGCAATTCATCCTGTTTATGTTCAGCCCAGAAAAGACCAGATGCTTAAAGAAGGAGATGAATTAAGAGTTATTATTCAGGGTAGCCCTTCTGCTAACGCTACTTTTCGAATAGGTAGCAATTTACAAGAAATAAAGATGGAAGAATTAGATCCCATAACTGCATCCCTAAAGGGAAGAGGGGTTTATATGGGTAGTTATATAGTAAAAAATGAGGATGTTCTCTCTATGGTGAACCCTGTCCCTCAAAAAATAATTGTTAATTTAAGAAGGGGAAATGAGGCGATTAGTAGAGAATTACCGGGGAAAGTAACTTTTTTCTCAGATAATCTTTCCCGTTTTATGGAGGTTACCGGTGATAGGACAAGGTTCTATAAAGTCAAAAAAGATTCCTTCAATCTCTTAAACGATTCTTTGGGTGGAGATGGTTGGATTACTCAGGTTATCAGCTTTGATCTCCTCCCAGAAACCCGTTTCAAAATTACTGGCAAAGCAGGTGAATATCTGAAAACAGAATTGGGAACTGAAAATTATTTAATACATGAAGATAATGTAAAAGAGGTAGATGAATTAAAAGAAAACCCGCTTTCTGTTTTTTCAGAGATAATGGTAAGAGAGTCAGCGAATGAGACTGAAATACATCTTTGTAATATTAAACATTCTCCTTTTTTAATAGAAGAAGAATCACAGCAGATAGGAGTAGTCCTGTTTAACATTTCACAAGATGACAATATTACTATAAAAGGGGAATCATCTTCTGTAAGAGAGATAGAACTATCTCCTTTTTCCAGGGTAGAATACCCTTATATCTTGAAAATAAATATTAAATTAGAAAATATGCTGGCAGGATTTGACTATTATTGGGAAAATTCTGATTTGGTAATAAATATTAAGAAATTGCCAAAAATTATAAAAGATAACCCACTTAAAGACAGAATAATAGTGATTGATCCAGGCCATGGAGGTAGTTCGCCTGGAGCAATAGGTCCTGGTGAACTACATGAGAAAGATGTTGTATTGGCGATAAGTCATTATTTGAAAAATGCTTTAGATGAAAAAGGGGCAAAAGTAGTATTGACCCGTTCACTGGATACAAATGTGAGTCTTCAAAAACGAACAGATATTGCCTTTGAATTGGATGCAGATCTATTTATCAGTATACATGCTAATGCACATGTCGAGGGTGCAGATGCGGTTAATTACCATGGGCATATGACTCTCTATAATTACAATTTTAATAAGATATTAGCTGAAATAATTCTAGATAATTTATCAAAGATAACAGGGCTTCCTAAAACAAG
>JAXGTM010000018.1:0-18627 GCA_040774925.1 Atribacterota bacterium
GTATCTATAAGAATTGAATTAATAATTGCTATGGGATACCCGGCATCTGATATTATACGGGCTAAAACAAGGAAAAAACTTCATGAGATAATGGAATACAATCATTATTAATTTAGTCTTACAAAACTAGAAATGCTTTTTAAATGTGGCTTACAAATTTCTTCTACGCCTGTCTATTTGATTCTGCTGTTAAAGGGATATATAATCTAAGAAATCAGTTATTTTTTTGTTCATTGCTAAAGACCATGAGTGGAGAAGTATTAATTGACCAATTGTCAAAAGCATAAACATATCATCTAAAAGTTAAACAAAAATTTAAAATTGATATTAGATAACAAAATTATTTTCATTTTAACCATCAATAAGCTGAGGAGGCACTTTTATGGAGAAAACAGGATTTCATCCACTTAATAATTACACTGAATATTCATTGTCAGAGATGGAAAAACGCTCGGAAGAATTTTACCAGGAAATGAAAAAGAGACGCTCTGTGCGACAGTTTTCAGATAGACCCATACCACGTAAAATTATTGAAAACTGTGTACTTGCAGCCGGAACCGCCCCCAGTGGTGCCAATATGCAGCCCTGGACCTTTGTTATTGTGAGCGACCCGAGAGTTAAAAAGAAGATTCGTCAGGAAGCAGAAAAAACAGAACAGGAATTTTATACCAAAAAACCCAACTTACAATGGATAGAAGACCTGGCACCTCTTGGGACTGATGCCAGCAAACCTTTTTTAGAAGAGGCTCCTTATCTTATTGTAATTTTTGCCCAGCGCCACAGCTTTTCTCCCGATGGAAGTAAGCAAGGACATTATTATGTTAACGAATCTGTCGGCATTTCTGCAGGGCTACTCGTATCTGCATTGCACCATGCCGGAATAGCCTGCCTGACCTACACTCCCAGTAAAATGGGTTTTCTCAACCGCATCCTATCCCGATCTTCCAATGAAAAACCGTACCTGGTAATAGTAGCTGGTTATCCTGACAAGAATGCAACTTTACCTGATATTGAGAAAAAACCAGCAGATGAGATTATTAAATTTATATGATATAAAATCCTTTGCAAGCATAATAATTAAGTTCTTTCTGAGTTATTACGCCTGCACCTCAAAGATAAAATAAATACGGGTTATTTAAACAAAAACTCCGGCACTGCTGACGGGTGGTCCACCAGGAGGCACTACCCCAATTTCCTGGGTATCTGTACCTGTACTTCCCCGGTCATCTGTTACAGTTAACGTGACCATATAAATACCAGGAGTAGTAAAAGTATGTTTAACTTCTTCCCCTTCCTCTATCTTTGAACCATCGCCAAAATCCCATCTATAACTAATTATTGTCCCATCCGGGTCATAGGAATCTGAACCCTTAAAGGTAATAATTGAAAATGTCTTCCAGACGGGCTTAATAGCAGGATAAACAGTTATTTTTGCCACAGGCGGTTTATTTTTAGGCGACTGTAAAGGGGTACAACTACTTAAAAATATAGCAAAGACCAGCAAAATGAACATAAAACAAAAAATTTTTTTGTTCATATTAATCTCCAATCAATTTATTTTTTATTATTACATATGTTTGTAAAATCAGAGTAAAGATAGCTAAAAAAGTTTGATTGTACTTAATCCTTTAATCATCATTCAGCATCTAACCGTTAGAACTGGAAAAATCTATTTCCAGTAATTTCCAGCTATTGTCAATTTTCTTTAAACTGATAGTAAAGGGTTCGTTTTCTTCGTGTGGTTCTTTATCATCACAAGTAACAATTGTTGTCAAAAAACCTGAAGCAAGTGCATGTTTTACTTTAATATCAACTTTTACAATATCAGGTGAAAAATAGAGAGTTACGCTGTTACATTCAGAAGACCAATTATTGACATTTTCTTCAACTGCCGAAACCGAATCATAGATATCAGATTCAAAAACACAATAGCTTCTAGCAAGATCCCAATTCCTATCGTTTAAAGCAGAGAAAAAATTATCTATAACATCTTTTATCAATTCTTTATCTTCGAATAATCCACAGGTACAGCTGGATAAAAGCAGAGTAAATATCAAAAGAGTAGAAATATAGAATATCTTTTTACGCATGATGAGCCTCCTAATAATATATATCATTCACATATAATTATATCTATCTAAACAATAACATTGAATAGGCTAAATAATGTATCGGATACTGAATTGACCTCAATTTAATATTGCTTAATCGTAAGATTAACAATACTGTTCATAGTAGCATGAGGGTTTATCTTAAATGCTAACTGAATATTTCTTCAATGGTTGAATGTTCACTCAGTCTATTTTCTATAAAAATATAATTCTTTACTCGATTTGCTACATTCCAGGAGATGATTTTCATTTGCTTCTATTATTTAAAATTATCCTGGTTAATTCTTTTTCGATCTCATTCGGCAGCCATTCTTCTATCAGAAAAACATTACCATGTTCTGGTTTTAAAAATTTTTCTCCCAATGATTCTTCTAAATTATTATCTACAATAATAACAGGTGTATCAATTTCTCCCTCTTTACAAAAATCATAATAGGATTCCCATATAGCTGTATCAATATAATACCGGTCAACTATTAGAACAAGACAGTCAATAGCTATAATATCGGGTGATTTAGGATTCGGGAAAAACAGATTTTTATTATTTCTCTGACAAAAGTCGTGTAAACTTATAGCTAAATCAATATTATTAGCAGCAAAATGGATAATATCTTCACTTCTTTTCTGAGAAGGTATTTCCTTTTTGATTTTCAATAAAGCCACTTCAACAGCTTTTCGGACAACTTTAGATTCCTTTTCTACTAGAAATATTTTTTCTAAAAAAGGTATGGAGTCTTCATTGGCTGCATAAAAAAGTGCCTTAGCAACTGAATATCTTACAGCCGCACAGCAATCAAACAATGAAGTATGCAAACTTTCCAGCATTTTTTGGGTATGCAGACCTTTCATATCTTTAATATAGTTTTTTATCTTGTCAGCAGCATTAACCCTTTTAAATCTATTATTAACCGCCAGGGGATGTTCAGGAAATTTTGAGTTAAATTTCATATCATCAATCAAATCAGTTTTTTTCACTAATTCTCCAGCTTCAGTAGACTGATAATATGCTTCAATGGTCATGAATTGACAATTTAAATCTTCAATAGCTAGTTTAATTTCTTCGGGCAATGGCTTCTTTATCGGATTATTCATTACCTATTACCTCTATATTTTATTGGTCAACTGTGTTTATATAATTGTGAAAAATTATTTCTAAATTGTTCGATTCGCTCGCTAACAATTCAAAGATTTTTCGTTACCACAACTATCTCTTTGACCGGTTTAATAATATTTGTGCCCCATAATCCCGAGTATTAATAAAACCTACCTATTTTCTTCTATTTTCAATGTTCATCATAATAAATATTAATTATCAGATTTTTATAACTAATAGCTAATTATTTCCTCCACTTTCTTTTAATTTATCTATTTAAAATTCTGCTCAGCAATTGCTTCGGTACGGTACATATCTTTTATCTTCTGTTAAACTGTAATTTATATTAAAAAGATTTTAAGAATATATTGCTATGATTATACCTGCTTTTCAATCAATTTCAGGGAAAAAGAGTAATTGTTCTTTTCAGTTTTTTCTTTAACTGCTTCTCTTATTTTTTGGTAATCAAAGTTATATTTATAATCCTTTCCAAATAGTTTTGCCGCCTCTTCTATTCCCCCTTCTCGTTCTTTACCTTTTATACCGTAGGTTTCTTTTTGAAAAGAAACACCTGAATCTGCTGAGAGACCGGAACTTGATTCACTTAACATTTCGAAAAATGTAACTTCCTTCTTCTCATCATTAACCCTTACCCGGCTCTTATAAAGCAATCTCTTTTTAGATAGAAATGCTTTTCTTTCCGCAATCACAAATTGCATTAAGAGCGAACCATCTCTATGTTCTTTAAATGCTTCGGGAAAATCCTCGCTTAACTCAATTAAGGAATCTTTTAAGGTCATTTTTTACCCTCATCTTTTTATAAAAAGATCTCTTATTGCCTTAACAAGCTCCTAAATAATTGTAATCTAATAATTTTGTTTATAAAAATCTCACTCTCACTCATCGAACATTTATCCTCAAATTTGTAATAACAGGGCCTCTACACTATTGATAGATTTTCCAACGTCCACCCATTTTCTTTAAACTGATGGCTACATCTCCACTATCGTCTTTTTTCTCATCATCGCAAATCATAATATCAGTCAGGTAACCATATGCCACTGCATTATCTCCTAAAATATCAACTCTTGAAATATCCGCCCAATAATTAAGAGTCACACTGCTGCATTCAGAAGACAACAAGTCGTTGACATCCATTTCTAATTTGAAAATTGAATTATAGGTATGAGCTTGGTAAACACAATAGCTTCTGGCTAGATCCCATTCCTTAGCACTTAAAGCAGAGCAAAAATTTTCTATAGCTTCTATTACTAATTCTTTATCTGTAGGAATTTCCGGTTTTGTAGGTAATCCACCGGTACAGCTGGATAAAAGTAGTATAAAAAACAAAAAAGCAGTAATATAGATTATATTTTTACGCATGCAACCCTCCTAACTTTATATATTTTTTACAATTATATATATTTCAATAATAAAAGAAAAGAATAAAATTTTGAGGATAGATTCCACTTAGTAAGATTCAATAACCATATTTTAACAAAATATTCAAGAATTAGAGTATCCCTAAAAACTCTTTTGCCTGGTATTCCCATTCTCTCGATTCTATTCTTACTTTAATATAACCAGGTTCATCATCATTTAAGCTAACATTCACAAAACCACCAGTCCCCTGAAAATTAATGCAACAATCACCTTCAGAAGAGATGGTCAACCCTTTCCCTTCTGGACCAAAGAATTCTTTTGCTTTCTTAAGCACTTCTTCCTGCTTTCCTTTTACTTTCTTTTCTAAAACTATCATAAAACCTCCTCTCCTAATCTTTAATATTTAATACGTATGCTATAAATCTTTGCTTAACAAAAAACGACAACACATTTAAAACTTGATATTTCAAGTCACAGTCTGGCATATCAATAATAAAGATTGAAATTATTCTTAAACAAACCTGTTTTTCATATTCTATATCCAGATAACAAATATAATTTAGTTAAAGCATCACATTTAATAGTTGATTAAATCTATGGAAAATATCAGCCCTGAGGTCAGCAATATATTCATCTGGACCATTTTCACGTTCTACCATTAAACAACCGGGACTATTTTTACTTTTAAAGTATTCTCTTAAACCAATAAACTCGTCTACAAAATAACCTTTATGGTGGTATTCACGGCTCTCATTTTAAATAATATCTAAACCTTCAGTATATCTTAAAATAAAATACATATAATATAGATCTTTGGCTTGTTTGGTCTTATCATCCCTATCAGCAAAAGTTGCTCCTTTGTGATATAAAAATGCAGAAGGTTTGGGGCATTTAATAAAATATGTATTTATTGGTTTTCCACGGCGGATTTTCAATAAAATAGTATTGTGAAGTAAAAAATCAAACTTTTCCACTTTACTAACATTAACCTGTATTCCAAGCACGTTATTCAGTTTTTTATTATTTACACTTGAATCTACTATAAATTCAACAGGGATAATCCCTTTTTTATAAAAAACAACGGGGTACATCTTACCTATACTGGTGTGGTGTTGTTCATAGTCTAGTTTAGATAAAACTTGATATATATTGCTAAGATATTTTTTATTACTTTTTTCCCCTAAACCCAAATCTATATCTACTGTTGTAATAGGCTCTACTGAAACATTTCTCCATAAAAATCTGCTATATAAAAAGGCTAACCAACCACCTACCACCACAAGATCTTCTAAGTATTCTCTTAAATCATTGATCACTTCAAAAAATAATAATTCATGAGAAAAAATGTCAGTCAAGTTCTTCTCCTCTTATCTTTAATAGATTGTTAAGATATTCTGCATGTTCTCTCCCTCTTGGTTGAAAATGGTATAAATCTAAAAATAATTGCAGATTAGAAACAACTGAAAAACCTTTTATTGTCTGAATCCCATTAAATATACTGTTGTGATAAAAGGGGTCAACAAAATAAATATTGCCTCCCCGTACTAATTCTTTCAAACCTAATTTTTGTCGAATATTTAAAATACAATTGTCCCAATCTTCAGTTTTTATATACATATATATGTCTGTGGTTTTCACAAAAGAAGTAATTAAATTGGCTCCAGTGTGTAGGGTTAGAGCATATTCATCTTTATTCAAAACCTTTTTCAATTTTCTTAAAATATTCTTATCAGGAGAATAATAAGATTCAATTGTATTTTTTTCAAAATAGTACCACTTAAGCCAATCCTCAATTAATTTTTCAGATTTTGTTAAAACAGAATAGCTTTTCGGGCCTTTTCTTATTCTGTCTATATACCCTTCAAATTCTAGTGCTTGTAACACCTCCTGGGTCATACCGATGCTTAACAATCCTGTAGATTCAAAATCTCGAACAACCCATTTCTTTCCAGGCTCCTGCAGCATCATTCTCAATACAATAGAAGCTTTATCCGCAAATATATTCTTAAATCTCTTTTTTTTAGGCATAATGTTCACCAATAACTAATGTTCACTATTTTGTGAATATTATAACTTTGTGAACATTAATAGTCAAATAAAATAATTATATTTTTTAAATTGCACTCCTATTTCCTATTCATATAAAACCAAATATTTTTAAAATTACCTTTGTTTTATAAACCTGAATACTTGTACTATGTGTTTTTGAAGAAGCAACCGTTACAAATCGGAATATTTATATCCCGTATCGCACAAAACAGTAACAATATTATGAATCTCTGGGTGAAGTGTTGCATATTTTAAGGCAGCTATCACATTGGCACCTGAAGAATAACCAACATAGAGCCCCTGCTCAGTGCCCAGCCTTTTGGTCATTTCCAGCACCTCAGTATCAGTAACAGTCACTATATCGTCTGCTAAAGAATCAATCCAATGCGGTGGCACCAGCCCATATCCTGTTCCCTGAATAATATGCTGAGGGTTATTAATTTTCCCGGTCTTTAATATAGCTGCCTCAGCCGGCTCTACCGCCACACACTTTATATTCCTATTCTTTGATTTTAAGAATTTAGATGTTCCTATAAATAGCCCGCCAGTACCAACTGCTGCTATAAAAGCATCAATCTCCGGTAAATCCTGCCAGATTTCAGGTCCTGTGGAATTATAATGTGCCGCTACACCAGAGGGATTATTGAATTGGTCAACATAAAACCCAGTCTCTTTCCTGGCAATCTCCTTTGCCACCTGTGAGGCATACTCAATATCTTCTCCGGTAACCATACCCGGGCTTCCACTTACCTGCTCTGTCAGCATTACCTCTCCTCCCAGGGCTTTTATAATCTTCATTCTTTCAGGACTATTCCCTTTTGACATTACAGCAAGAAATGGGTTTCCAAACTGCCTGCATACCACAGCCAAGCCGGAACCCATATTGCCACTAGTCATCTCTACAACAAGCTGCCCTTTGACCAATTTCTGCTCTTTATAGGCATCTTTGATTATCTGATATGCAGCCCTGTCTTTCATACTGCCTCCCGGCTGCATAAACTCAAGCTTCCCATATATATTGACACCATTGCTTGATAGCTTATCCAGCTTCACCAACGGCGTATGCTTGATTAATTCCAAAGTATTCTCTTTAAACATCTATAATTACACTTTCTTTTTTAAATTATTTATTTCTTCTACCTCTATATATTCAATAAATTAGGATAACTCGAAGAGATTAATAAATATTAATTTTCAAAGTTGTAATAAGAATACTTTAATTTCCTTGGTAGCAGAGATTGAATCTCCAAAGTTATCCGTTACTGTTAGTTTGAGATTAAAAGTGCCGATAGATGTATAAATGTGTTTACCTGCAACCCAATACGCTTTTGTGCCGTCACCAAAATCCCATTCGTACTTGACAATAGTACCATCGGGGTCAATTGAATTGCTACCATCAACAGTAATCTCTAAAGGTACTATACCTGATGTAGGTTTAACTGAAAAAACTGCAATAGGAGGTTTATTAGCTGGCTCTTGTTTTCCAGAAGTACAACTACATAAAAATAAAATCACCAACAGAAATAAGTAACAAAATATCTTTTTATTTATATAAACCTCCTATATATTCTTTAATATGCTCGCTTAGTCAACCTATTGCCTATGTTTGGCTCTTCTATTTAATTAATTTCTTCATTCAAATTATTTATTCTCATTACTTATTTTTTTTATATAATTCTAGTAATGGTTTTATTATCTTGTCGTTAATTTCTTCACTGTTATTAATATCAAAAAGTTTGTTTTTAATAAATTTTCCTTTTTCATTTATGTTTTGATATTTATAGCCATCATTTTCTTGTATATCTTTGATATATTTATTCCAATTCTTATCGATTCTTGCAATAAAATTTTCAAACTTCTTACTTTTGTCCGGTTCTTCAAAACCATATAAAACTCCGGAATAAATTATCGGTTCTTCAATGTTATTGTCTTTGTCATAAAATATGATTTTAATATATATAACCTTTAGGCCTTTCTTTAAAGCTGTCGTTGTAGTTGCTTTATCTTTTCCTTTTTTAACGAACTTTTCTTCAACAAAAAAATTTGAAAATCCTTTTAATGACCATAATTCAACACTATTTAATCCAAGTGAGGAAGGAGCAGTGATTTGATATCCACGGGGTTTTCCTATTACAAACTTGTAATCTTTATTATTTAATAAATAATACTTTATCTCTTTTATTAAAAATGATGATTCAACATATAGCTCTTCTATAAAATTAAAAGCCCGTTTATTTTGCTCGACAAGGTTTATTCTTTTTTCTTCCATTTTTATTACCTTTCTTTATCAAACATTATTTTTTATTTTCTTCTTTAAAAGAATTTAAAACTTTATAATTTAAAAAGATTATCTTCTCAAAGGGCTCTATATTTTTTATTGAAGAAAGTGTTTCCAAAAAACCCATAAAACTTCTTTTAAATTTTACTGTTTTTTTGTCAAAGAATATTTCATTATGATAATTGAAATTCTCAAATTGAAATTCTTTATATTTAATCCCATGGTAATATCTAAGCTTTTTTTTAACCAAAAGGGCATAAAGATCGTTGGCAAAATCCATCTCATCATTTTTAATATCAGGTTTTTCATGAATTTTTTCTTTTAAAAAACGGGATACCGTTTGCCAGGTTGTCCATTTCAATTTACCATCATTCTTTTCAAGTATTGATTTAATTTTTTCATTCTCATAATAATCAGCAGTAATAGCCAATAGTATAAACTCTTTTTTATAATTCTTTGCTTCTAACTCTCCTCCTTCAATCTCTCTTTTCAACTGCTCTTCCTTTGTGACAGTTTCCTCTCCAAACCAGGAATGATACTTCGCTTCAAATAACAGGTAGTATTTACCGACAATTAAAACTAAATCAGGCTCAGTCCTATCATCATATTTAGGCCAGAATATAAATTCAGCTTCTTTTACATCCTTATCTTCTAAATCACCCAGGCCTAATTCTTTCAAATATCCTTTTAGAAATATATCCCTGGAAGAATACTTAAAGAATGAAAAAACATTAGAGGTTAAAACATCTTCCATTCTTTCTTCTTTACGAGAAAATTTACCATGCAACTCAGCTAAATACATTCACACCTCCTCCTTTTGCCAAATATTTTTTATTTTTACTGTATGTTATTCAAATATTGTAGCTTTTGTATTATTGATTACTTATCAGTATTAATTTTTTTAATTTCTTTTTACATAAACTTTCATATCATCCGGGTTAATTGAGAAATATTTCAAAAGTTTGATTACTACTTTTCTTAAATCATTTGCTGAAAAATTTACCTCTGTATAGAAACCATTCACCCTTTCCGCTACCCTCAATTCATTCTTATTCCTCGTAAACAAAGATTTTCCTTTACGACTAGTAAAGAGTTTCTCCTCAGGAAGATTGTTAAACTTCTCAGCATTCTTCTCTTTTAGTACTTCCAATACCTTTAAATACCAGGATTTCCAGGTATATACTCCTTTATAAGTAAAACCTTCCAAAATAAATCCATTAGGTTTTGTAAAAGTAAAATTGTCATATAATGATAGAACTCCATGTTTACTCGGTGGCTCAGGCTCAGGAATAGGTGATAAATATTCCTTCAAGTTTTCAATTATCTTTTCAGCAGCTTTTTTAAAACCTTCTAAATTGCTATTAAATATTTTTAGAAATTTTACAGTTTTTTCTAAACCTTCAATATCTTGAGGATCAATACTTGAAATGATATCTTTAGGAAGAGAAAGTAATTTTTGATGAATATCAATTAGAGAATTGTAGAGACTTCTAATTTCTTCCTTTTTCATATTAACCTCCCTTTTAAATAATTAGATAAAAAATAATTTTCTACTTCTTTTCTTTTAAAAATATATCGACAACTTGGCCAGGTGTAATCGAGTTTTTACTCATCTTGGAAGTTAGCTCTGCCCATCTCAGAATAATGGTATCGATTATCCATCTACTCATCGTTGATATCTCTCGCCAGATTTCTGCTTTAAATCTTATAGTCTGGTCTTTTTTATGATAAGAAAACATTCTCTCAGCTCTTACACCTTTTATGGAACTTCCAGAAAAAATAACCGGTCCTCTAATAATAGTTTCTTTAATTGCCTGCAACAAGGAATGGAATAATTCTTCGGTTTTTAAATCAAAAGATGAGCTTCTCAAATCAAGTGCAAATCTACTAAGACCTCCTTTTAGACGATATAAGTCTACCATTTCTTTTAGAGAGTTTCTAAAAGCGATGCTAATACCTCCACCCTCTTTTTCTCCATATATTTGAGGTATAAATTGGCTACTCTCGATAAGAGGCCAGTAGTAATAAATCCATTTTTCTACAATTAAATCAACAGGGATTCCAACCATTCCATTGTTCTCCCAGATGACTTGATTGTAATTAGAAATAGATATCTCACAAAGTGCCCTGAATAAAGCTAATTTATAAGTAGCAATTTTTCTATCACGATTGAGAATACTTTCAATCTGCTCTATAGGTCGGATACCGGTAGAATATTTCAAGAAATATAACTGGACAATCCAGGTTCGGCCCTCTCGCCCAATACCATCTTCAGTTTCCCAGGAGCCATTGAGCTGAAATCCAACCCTTGCCAATAGTAGCTGTAGATACTCAGGACTGTAATGGTGATATAGCCTTCCATTTTCATCCCTGAACTGATTATCTGTTTTTGGACCTTTCCCGGGTAAAGATATTAGAAGATAGCCACCTGGCTTGAGGACTCTTTTTAAGGAGAATGTGGTATCAAAAAGATGTTCCCTGGGAATATGCATCAAAACTGCTGAGCATAAAACTCCATCAAATTTCTCATTATACTTCTCATCCAAATCAGGAAGGCTTCCTTGAAACAGCTTTCCAGATAATTCAGGATGATGCTTCAAAACTAATTCTATTAACTCCCAGCAAGGCTCGATACCAATTACATCATATCCCTGGGTCATGAGCTTCCTCATATCCCTGCCAGAGCCAGCACCAATATCTAAAACTTTACTTTCTGGTGGAAAAGCCATTCTGAAGAATCGGTCAATACCTTCTGAAGCATTTTCATACTTATGAAATATTTCATTTACATTATTCTTATAATAATCAAGGGTTTTCTTATCCATTTTAGATTGCACCCAAGCCTTATAAAATATTTTTTTCAGTTGAGTAATGCTGAGATATTGTCCCCATAATTATTAAAATGTAGCACTATGATTTGGTGTTTCAAGTAATGTTATTATTCTTGTACTGATACTACTTTACAATAGATTAATTTCTAAAATTTATTTAATAAATTCTTATTATGGTTTTTTAATTATGGCTAGTACTATTATATGTATAAGAAAAAGTTAAATAAAAATTTTATAAAAAATACAAAGAACTACTAGACAGAAAAATCATTCTCTGTTTCACCACCGAAATAAATTAAGCACCAAAAATACTTAAATAAAACATATTTATCACAAAAAATATGACTCCAAATAATAAATATCTAAAAAATCCAACTTCCCCATACTGTATTCTTATTTTATATTTATCATCCCAATCAGTAGTTCCTAAATTATTAAGCTTATTATAGGAAATGAGCAACGTAAAAAATGTTATTATAGGAATACCAATTCCCAATCCTTTAATCCATAACTGTAAATTTCTTTTCATTGCAGTTTCATATGAAATCTTGTCCCCATCATGGCTACAAACACTAATTTTTAATAAGGCTTTACCAGGGGTAGTACCAAAGGCAGAAAGCATGACTGGCTCGATAAGAACTACATGAATAAATACAACAATAATGCTCAAAACTAATTTATCTGCATTGATTATTGTGTAAAAAAAAGCACTATTATAGAATAATACGACTAACGCGAATAATAATGCAATGGCCATTGTATACATATCAAAAGCTCTAGCAAAATACCTTCTCCAGGGATGCACTTCCATTGCATTAATGGCAATTATTTTGTCACTTTCGATTTCATTTTTATCTTCCCATTCCTCTATTTCAGTAGTAAATTGTTCAGAAAGTTCATTCCACTCATTCGGTGTATACACATCATGATGATATTTATCCCAGAAAGGATTATCTGTGTCTCTTATAAAAATATATTTATATTTATCATTTTGTTTTAAAAATTTAGAGTTACAATTGGGACAGATTAAGGTTCTTTGATCTGTTTTTTGCAGATTACTCTTTTTACAGGCTGGGCAAGTAACAAATAATGGATCTATTTCTATGTTTTCTTTTTTGCTTGCAAATATGGTAGAATAAGTTTTTTGCACCTCAGTCCTCCACTGTTCAGCGGCTTTATTAGACATAAAATATTCAACTATGTTTTCCATTGATGGATAGTCAATTGGTTTATTAAAGAATTCTTCTATGATCCTATCGAGTCTATATTTTTGAGATTGCACTGTTCCTTCGATTTCTTTTTTTGGAAAATATGAATATATGTCAAATATCAAAATTTCAATTAATTCAATAAAAAAACTAAGACAATCTTTCTCTTTGTCTGGATACTTTGTCACAGCTTTTATAGATAAATCAATAATTTTATATATATCGACCTCATTACTTTCAAGACAAACAAGCATATCGATCATCCCAGCAGTGACAAGTATTTCAACTATATTTCTGAATTTTCCAATATATTTATTTTTTAGTATTAAATATATTTTTACTACATTTTCAGCAATATTTTCATAGTTATCCTTACCTTCAATACTTTTTAAAAATTCTTCCTTTGTATTTAAAATATCTTTCCACAAATCTTTTTTCACTAATTCCCTCCATTATGTCGAAATATTAAACAATGATGACATAGTTTTTACAAGAATTGAAGTTTATTGTTTTATTTTAAACATATATTTTTTCCCATAGCTCCATAAGCTAATCAAAATAGGGTTAACATAAATTAAGGCTATCCTCATTATCCTAATAATTAATTGTTATCGATTACTTTTTCCCTCCAATCCTCGATAAATCTTTTACTAAGTATCTTGGCCTTAGTCTTCTGTAGAAATATCTGTTACATTTTTATTGAAAACACTGGAATCTGGAATAAATGTTGTAAAAATTTTTAATCTCATTTGATATAGTTTTTGGAATTTTTCTATTATCCCAGGCCTTGCTAAGCCTTCGAGCAACTTCATAAGTAATCATGAGCCACATAATTGATGGAATTGCACCCATAGATTTAGTTCCTATAAACAATACCCCAATAGCACTCGAAGCAAAACTATACTGCTCCCCTTTAACAAAAGGATGATTTTAAGTTAGAATAAGCTCATAATTAGAAAGGAGTCTATTCTAAGATGAATACGACAAAACGGCGTAAATGGGAGAGTAGTCAAAAACTAAAGATTGTTCTGGAGGGATTATCTGGCCAGATTGAGATTAGCAAATTATGTAACAAATACCAGATATCCCAGGTCATCTACTACCGCTGGAGAGAACAACTCCTTCAGTATGGTCATCAGGTCTTTGAAAGCAAGAATATCACAAGACGGGTACAGCACCTACAAGCTGAGAACAAACGCTTAAAAGAGATCATTGGTGATCTGACCATCGAGTTAAAAAAAAGCGAGTTCGAGTGATGCGTAAAAAATATCTTAAAGTAAACAAGAGAAATGAACCGGTCTTAGCTATGATCAAAGATATTAAAGCCGAACACCCCTTCTGGGGATACCACAGATGCTGGGCCTATCTCTATTACCGAGAGGGTATCAAGGTCAATAAGAAACGTATCTACCGGCTGATGAGAGAAAATGATCTGCTGGTTAACAAAAAAAGATACAAAGCTAAGAGAAGGTCAACTCATCCCAAGCACAAGGCCACTTATCCCAACCACATCTGGGGTACGGATATGACCAAGATTAAGATTGGCATCTGGGGCTGGTACTATCTGGTGATTGTACTTGACTGGTATACCAAAGAGATCATTGGCTATCATTTAAGCTTACAGTCTAAAAGCAAAGACTGGCAAGTTGCCCTAGAGGAGGCTGTTACCAGACGTTTCCCCAAAGGAATCAAAGACAGCTTGACAAGGCTGCTTTATCTAGTAAGTGATAACGGCTGTCAACCAACATCCCTATCTTATATGAAAGCCGCCTCGGATTTAGGCATCAAGCAGATCTTTACCAGCTGGTCCAATCCCAAGGGTAATGCCGATACCGAAAGAGTAATCAGGACCTTAAAAGAAGACCTAGTCTCATGCTATGACTGGGATCATCCTTTTGATTTTCAAAGAGCATTAGAAAAGTGGGTCGATAACTATAACTATGATTTTCCGCATCAGAGTCTATGTTATCGAACCCCTTGTCAATATTATCAAGATTATGTTAAAAATAAAGAGCACATACTAACTTAAAATTAGTCCCATTAATAGGGGGCATTACAAAAATACAGCCAATCAGTATAAATGGATTAATGTACTAACTCTTTTTCTTTTACAAATATTCGAAAAATAGTCGTTCCATATAATTACAATGCAACAAGATTTGTTTTTCAAATATAAAGCCACTATCTACCATGTATAATGTGTTTTAAAATATCTATAGTTTTTTGTTAAACAAGGAAAATACCTTCTTAATTACAGTAAATATCAAATAAATAAGAAATAGTCCTAACCCTTTCGCAAACCCCCTGCCAATAGCATCTCCAATGTTATTAAAAAAGCTCATAGACATTTTTTTGTTTGCATTATTTCTCAGTATTTTAAGGCTTCTCGATATAGCATAGATATCATCTTTAAAAGTGTTGAAGCTTAGGGGAGGAACAACTCCTGTTGTAATTATCCACATAAACTCTCCATCATATAAAACTGTTTGTAGAACATGAAATGAGCTAAGGTTAGGGTATAAAGCTTCGCATTCCAAGAGTATAGCCTGCTTCCCATCAATAACTTCTGTTTTCTGGGCGATTTTCTTAAAATCTTTTGTCTCCTCTTTATAAATTTGAATCATCATTTCTGCAAACTTTTCAAGTATCTCTAAATCTATTTTCTGTTTACCTACCGGTGCAATTGCAACATTTATATTAGGATTATAAACATCGTTAGCAAATGGAATGCCCCCTAAAAATACAATTTGGATTTCGTCAGGGATAACAGTTCCCCCAATACTCTTAAAATACTCATTAGTCTTTTGTTTCATACTTTCGATTATTGAAAGGATTGGTTCCCATTCTTTGGGATAGGAAATACTGAACAATCCTTCATGGGTGTAAGTAGTAAAATTACTGGGAATCGGTTGATTGGATTCTGCAAAGATTCCTGGCTGAAGAAGAATAACAATCAGCAATAAAAACAACAATTTTTTTAATATTCTAGACATTTTCACCCCTTCTTTTTTTTATTACATTAATTCTAAACATTAACTCTAAACCTGGTGAACAAACATATTAAGAAAAGTAAAAGACAACTTTTGCCAAAGTTCATTTGTTTTAGAGTGTTTACTCATTTAAGAAAAATCAAAGGTTTCGTTTAACTTGTATTTATATCTAAAAATTAATTATTTCGAGTTCTTATTCAATGATTCTTACAAGTTCTTTGTATAATTCCAATGCTAATTCCTGATTTATTTTCTTAATGTGTTCTATAACCCAAAGTATGAAATCATGTACAAGATTTTTTCGAATCTTATATTTCTTATATGCTAGTTCTATAGAGAGTTTAATATCATGCTTAATTGGATCAACATCTATTTCATTTATAGATAGTTTTAATAAAGCATTAAGTATTAATAAGCTAGGACATTCGGGGTAAGCGTTTATAAAAGGTGTGATATATTTATTAAAATCAGAGGTCTTCATAAATGTAATAAACATATTTATATATTTGGAGTGCTTGCAGATCATTATCCCACCTTTTTCTTTTTCATCAATCAATTCTTCTAAAAAATAGTATTCTGCTGGAGTTTCATCGTATCCTTTAATTATTCTTCTTCTATACTCATAAAGCCTCCTCTTGTGTTTTCTTTCCCAGCAATCCAAACATAGATCAATTCTTTTATAAGGAAATATCTCCTTTTTATAGGTTTTTTTACATTCATTACAAATTCTATATTCACCAGTATCAATTCTATTTACTATGTTCTTCAATTCTTTAATGATAATTGATTGTTGGACTTTTTTTTTACCAATCCTTCCAGGCGGTTATTTAATGTTTCTACCGGATTTTTACCAATATTAAATTTATTTATCCTTAAAAATTTATAACCATAACCTTCTAATATCTTTTGACGGTTTATATCGCTTTCTTTTAAGTAATATTGATAGTTTGATTCATTTACTTCATCTAAGTTTTCAAAGTGCTCTTCAAAACCATCATATTCTAAAATTATTTTTTGAGTATTATTGTAAATTAGAAGAAAATCAATTTTATATAATGGGTGATTGTAATCTTTATCAATCTGTTTTAAATATTGACCAATGTTAAACTGTGGAATTAATTCAATTTTGTCTCTATTATTCTTATAAAATGAGGTTTGATAAAAATATTTTTGTATTTCTTTCTCCATGGGTGATTTTTCATCAGTACCACCTAGGATGATTTCCTTACTCTTTGACAATTCTTCTTCATAGTGTCTCATAGCTTTTCTTATTTCATATTGATACTCATCAATATTTTTACTCAAAACAAAATGTATAGTTTCCTTTGCTCTACTAAACCCGACATTTAATCTTTGCTTCTTTATAGAATTTTCACTAATGTCAAAAGATACAGGGAAAATCCAATTTAATCTATCCTTCTCCCGAGTTGCTACCATTGAATAAAAGATATAATCTCTTTCTTCTCCCTGGCATGTATCAAAAGTCATTATTTTTAATTTACAATTCTCAAAAAGCCAATCACTTATAGATAAACTACTTATCTTATCGAATAATAAGGTAACTTGCTCCCTATGTGGTGTTATTATCCCTATACTCTGTTCTATATTCGTTTCTTTAAATTCTTTAAGTTTATTAATAATAAAATCTACTTCTAGCTCATTAGTGTTTTTCGTTTCATCAATTTTTCCATCATGTTGGATTACATCAAATTTAATGACATCCTTTATAGATTTGCCTCTAATTTTCATACACTGTAAAGAATTCCCATAAAAATATTTATCAGAATATGATATAATTTCTGGATAGCATCTGAAGTGTTTTTTCAACTGACATTCGTAATTCCTGATGAATCTTAAAAAGTTTAAAATTGATTTTTTGATATCAAAATTCTCTCTTACTTTTATCATCCATCCATAATCGTCTTTCCCATTCAATACATCATTATAAAAAGTATTGTAAACTTTCTGCCTTAATTCAATATTAGTTACATTGCTGGCATTATGGGCTTTTACGTTTGAAAATTGTTTATCATCCCCAAGAACAACGAGCTGCTTACCTCTAATTATTGCCGGTAATGCTTGAGCTATACTGACTTGAGAAGCTTCATCAATAATAACGAGATCAAACAAATCTTTTTCCAATGGGATATATTCTGCATAGTCGCGTATTCCAGATAGAATACAAGGGAAAGCCTTTTTTAAGTTTTGAAATAATGGTTTGGGGAATTTTAATTTTTTTCGAATTATATTTTTGAGGTTTTGCACTTCACCAGCAAAGTTATCAGTATATCCCACTATACTTCTGTCTAAAAAATAAGCCATTTTTGCAGTAATCAAATCTTCTATTTCTAAGATTGAATCAGAGTATATGTCTTCGGGCAGATTATTGAATTGTTCTTTTAGTTTATTCTCTATCTTTTTAAAATCAAAATAATCCTTTATAAAGTCATGACTATGGTATATTAAATTGCTATTAATATCATTTATGGTTTTCGAGAAAACTTCTAATCCAATCTTATTTGCAATTGTAGGATTAGTTTTTTCAAAATATTCTAAAAAACGTAAATCATCTTTAAGTTCTAAAAATTCTTTAAAAATGTTTATATAAGAATTTAATTCCGTAATATCTTTTTCAGTACTTTCAAACAATAAGTGCTCGGACGAAATATCAATTCCTAAATCAC
>JAXGTM010000019.1:0-18609 GCA_040774925.1 Atribacterota bacterium
AGGAAATTGAATATTTTATGCAAAAACACCTGGGAGATGAAAAAGGAGAACAATTTCGGATTACCAGTCAGGATGAACTATTGGATACAGTAAGCTCGGTTACCAACACTATGAGTATGATGTTAGGTGGGATTGCAGCCATATCTCTCCTGGTGGGTGGGATAGGTATAATGAATATTATGTTAGTCTCTGTTACCGAGCGAACCAGAGAAATAGGCATTCGCAAAGCGTTGGGAGCCAAAAATAAGAATATTTTATTCCAGTTTTTAATGGAATCATTGAGCTTGAGCAGCATTGGTGGGGTAGCCGGAATTGGTTTTGGCTGGATAGCAACCTATTTTCTTGCACAATACGGGGATTGGCCTTTTATCATCTCCACTATTTCTGTTATTTTAGCTTTTAGTTTTGCCCTGTTTATAGGCATATTTTTTGGTTTATATCCTGCAATGAAGGCTGCCAGGATGAACCCGGTAGACGCATTGCGCTATGAGTAAAAAATATGTTTTACATATTCATTTTCTTTATCTTGTTTCACTAAAACTCATATAGTAATACATATTATTTTATTTCAAGAAGCAAGATGTTGACTGAGTGAGGTTGCCAGTTTCTACTTATATCTCATAGCTATAAATTTGCTATATATTTTTAAGACATACATTTTATGATTATAATAATACTCATAGAAATTCCCAACAGGACGAAGTTTATATCTCCTTTCACCTCTATATCTTAAGTATTTTTCCACATAAAATGAATACACAATATAGTGTAAGTACAGGAAAAGTGCTATATAAATTGGTTATGTATAAATATAATAAAATAATATCACCCTCATAGATTAATAGCTATTAGCTTAAGTATTAAATAAAAGATTAAGAAATGATTGTGGAGATTTTTTTAGAATAGATATTTAAAAAATAAATTGAGAAGGTTATTTAAAAAGTATTGAAAATATAATTTTCTAACAGGTATAATAATAACAGGATGTGTTGGTTCATTATTAATATTTAATTTTCACTGCTTTTATAATCACAAAAAGGAGGTGATGGAATACTTTCTTAATCTGTCTTAAAATCTGAAGGCGAGGAGGTCTTTTCAGATGAAAAATAAGTTAAGATTATCTGGTTATTTTATTAAACTCACAATTGTTTTCTTGTTATTATCCTTTTTGTTAAGCTGTGCTGGTCCCATCCCTTCTAAACCAACAATCAATTCCTTTACAGCCACTCCAGACGTTATTGTTCCCGGTGGAAACTCTACCCTGAGCTGGGATGTTAGCGGTGCCACCAGTGTCACCATCAACCAGGGTATTGGCGATGTAGAGGTAAGTTCTGGAACACGTTCCGTGACCCCAAGTACGACCACTATCTATACCCTGAAAGCTACCAACAGTGCCGGCAGTGTTGTTGCAATAACGAGTGTAACAGTTACATCCGGTTCCAGGCCAACTATTAATTCCTTTACAGCTGAGCCTCCAACAATAGCTTCAGGTGACAGTTCTACCTTGAGCTGGACTATTACCGATGCCACTAGTGTCACCATTTCTCATGGCATTGGCAGTGTTTCTTCAACAGGTACTCGTTCTGTGAGTCCTACTACAACCACTAACTATCTCTTGACTGCTACCAACAGTGCTGGCAGTGTGTTTGCAACAGCCACAGTAACAATTGCTCCTAAACCTACTATCAATTTTTTTAAAGCTAACCTCCCAACAATAGCCTCAGGTGACAGTTCTACCTTGAGCTGGACTATTACCGATGCTACCAGTGTCACCATAGACCAGGGTATCGGCAGTGTTTCTTCAATAGATGCTCGTTCTGTAAGACCAACTAGAACTACTACTTATACCTTGACTGCTACAAATAGTGTGGGTAGTGTCACTGCAACAGCCACAGTAACAATTGCTCCTAAACCTACTATCAATTCTTTTACCGCTACTCCAGAGGTTATTGATTCAGGAGGAAGTTCTGTCTTAAGCTGGAATGTCACTAATGCTACCAGCGTGAAAATTGAACCTGGCATTGGCAGTGTTTCTGCTGTAGGAACACGTTCTGTGAGCCCTACCACCACCACTACCTATACCCTGACTGCCACAAATAGTGTGGGTAGTGTCACTGCAAAAGTCCGAGTAAGGGTGAATGAAACTAAAATCATACAGCCAGGACCAATAGATGGACAGGATGTTGAAGTATGTAGGTATTTGCCAGATACAAGCATGGGCGGAGATTCTTCAGTACTTTTTGTCGGGAGAGGATGGTGGGTTTCACCTTTGGATGTCAATAGAACATACATAAAATTTAACTTAAGTTCTATCCCAACTGGTGCAGTCATAATAGATGCAAAGCTTAAACTATATCAGGATAATTATACCGGAGAAAGTGGCTATCCAAATATGGAAATTTTTTTATGGAGAGCAGAAGATGGGTGGAATGAAAATACTATTACCTGGAATAATCAACCCCCAACTTCTCGAGTGGCATTAGGTGGGTCCTGGATTATTGACCATGTTTCAAACCAATGGAGGGAACGAGATATTACTGTTTTAGTTAGTGGTTGGTTCAGGGGAATCTATCCAAATTACGGATTGATGCTAAGTGCTAAAAATGAATTCACCATCAAAGCGTTGGCTATGTTCTGCTCATCAAATAATACAGATGCTCTTAAACGACCTAAACTGGAAATTAAATACTATATTCCCTAAAAGTATAAAAGGGTTAGTCCCTGACATATTAGCTTCAATATTTTTGCTTAATTTCCAGGACTAACCTCTGAAATTATTACCGGAACAGAAGGAATAATTTAAGAAATCCAGAGAAGCCAGGAGATAATTCAGGCAGTTAAAATATCTTTTTAATAAGACCACAATCTGAGTCTATCCCTACTTTACAATGAGTATGCTGCAATCTTTGGCTTCATGGAGAACAGCATTACTCACACTTCCCAGGAATACCTTTTGAAAACCACTCAAACCCCTGCTACCAAGAACTATAATATCAATTTCTTCTTCTTGAGCAACCTTGATTATCGTATGGGAAGGGTGTCCTTCTTTAAGTAAAGTACGATTTTTGAGCATTTTTCTAGAGAAATATTCTGAAGCTTTGGCTAACAGCTTTTCCCTCTCTTTTCTCTCTCTTTCATTAACTTTCTTTAGGCTCTCAATCTCTTCTTCTGTAATACTGATGCCCCCATCAGGTAGAAAAGGTATAGCAGTATAATGGCTGTCATCGTAAACATGTAAGATTGTTATCTCGCCTATTTCACATTTCTCAGCAATTAAAGCAGCTTTCTCTATTGCTCTCTGGCTATATTCTGAACCATCTGTACATACTAAAAACTTCATTCAGATAAACCTCCCTTTTCTAATATCTATTCGATAATTTCTTCTACTTATTATACCATTTTATGAAAGGGAGATATAAAGCATCATTTAGACTGATACTATTTTTATTAAAGAATAAAAAAATTAGAAGTTTATTGAATAAAGAATTTTTACATCTATTAAAGATTAATTTAGTTATAACCATTCAATGATAATGATATATCTATATGTATTGATATTTATGATATGAATGGTTTAATATATAAAAATGTAACATATTTTATTTTTTTTCGTAATATTATTAAAAATGATTATCATTATACTATCTTTAAAGACTGGATACCCTACCAATAAAAAATTAAGAAAGAGGTGATGTTCAATAAGTCGAATATATGTAATCTTCACACAGTTTATTTAAGATGTTTTTAATGTCAGTATTTTTTTTATTATTTTTATTAATTTTAAAACTGAGAAGGAGTTAAAAGATATGGAACAAAAAAATCAAAACTTATTACCGTGGAGTGTGATACTGGTAATATCAGCAGCTATCTTTTCTGGCCATTTTGGAGTAGGTGATTTGATTTTTCCGCCGATTTTGGGGAGAGATTCAGGTGTCTGCTGGTTTATAGCTGCTTTAGGATATGGTGTTATTAATAGTCTGGGTGTATTTATTGCCTATTTAGCAGTCTCTATTCAGGATAAATCTCTTTTTGGACTTTCTTCCAGAGTGTTGGGGAATCATTTTGGTGTCGTTTTTACCACCTTATCTATGCTCATCATAGGGCCGGTCTTTATTTTACCCAGAGTGAGTTCTGCCACTCATGAGATGGCGGTTGCTCAGTTTTTCCCAAATATACCTATATGGGTGACACTTCTCATCTTTTTTGCTCTGAACTACTATTTAGCTTACAACCGTTCTAAGGTTATAGATAATCTGGGGAAATTTCTCGCTCCCATTCTAATAATATTTATGATTATATTAGTCATAAAGGGAATTGTTTCTCCTCTAGCCAGCCCCGTTTCTCCAGGCTCACCAACAGCATTTTCAGAAGGTATTTTAAACGGATATAATACCATGAATGCTTTAGGCGCATCTTTATTTGGTTTATGGCTAATCAATGAGTTCAATATGAGAGGGGTTAAAACTAAAGAATCACGAAAAAACAATTTAATAATAATTGGCTCTATTACTGCTGTTGGATTGTTTTTAACCTCTACGGTATTAACTTATTTAGGAGCCTCTTCTGGAGCAAAATTCCCTGATGCAGACATTGGTATCCTAACTGTTGAATTTGCCAGAGGCTTACTCGGGTATTTTGGGATTATTGTATTTGCTATTATCCTTACCTTCGCTAATCTAACCACATCTATAGGTTTGACTTCAACTGCTGGAGATACTTTCCAGCAGATGACCAATGGTAAATTAAAATATACTACAACTGTTGCTTTGAGTAGTATAGTCGGCTTTTTAATTGGTTTAATAGGGTTATCTAAGGTAGTAGGTTATACTGTGCCATGGCTTATGCTTATCTATCCGGCTCTGGTGGTTATATTGATAATGAACATCTTTTCTAATTTTGAACGGGTAAAATTAGCTACCCAGATTGGAACAGTTGTAGCTATTCTGTTTAGTATCGGAGATTTCTTGCCTGGTATAGGATTTGGAAATAATTTCTTTACCAAAATGAATTCAAGCCTGCCTTTGGGGAACCAAGGACTTGCCTGGTTATTGCCAACCGTTGTTGCAGTAGTAGCGGGACTTATTTTAGTTAATTCTTCTAAACAAAAATCAGTAGAAGAATAAATTTAGATAAGATTTAAGGAAGGAGCAGTAAACAAATGGTACTTGAGATTCTAGATAGTATGAACCTGACAGTATTAGCTGAAGATTCTGTATTATACGAGAGTCCTTATTGGGGACAGCACGGTGTCTCGTTTTTAATTGAAGCTTGCTGGAATAACATCAAAAGAAACATACTGGTGGATGTCGGACAGGACCATGAGGGACTAATGCACAATATGAGATTACTCGATATTAATCCGGAAATTATTGATTCAATAGTAATCACCCATTGTCATTACGATCACACCCTGGGCATAGCCGCTATGTTAAAAGCAATCGGAAAGAAGGATTTACCTGTTATTGCCCATCCAGGTCTTTTCAGGCTGAATTTTATAGATAAGCCATATTTAAGACATGTAGGTGTAATGCAGGAGGACTCCCGGGAAAAGATTGAAGAAAATGGTGGAACTCTTTACTTAACAGAATATCCCCTCCAAATAATGCCCGGACTTATTACCACTGGTGAGGTAAAAAGACAGACCGATTTTGAAGAGGTTGGTATAGCTTTGAAAACGATTGTTGAGGGCAAGATTGTAGAGGATAAGATGGTAGATGACTTATCTCTTGTTGCACAGATGAAGAGAGGAAATATAATTATAACAGGATGTAGCCATGCTGGTATTGTCAATATTGTAAAGCATACTATCGATTTATCCGGTGTTGATAAGATAGAAGCTATCATTGGAGGGCTTCATTTAGTTGAGGCTCAAATAGATAGAATCAAAAAAACAGTAGATGCCTTATCTGATTTCAATATTAGTCTAATATCAGCCGGCCATTGTACAGGATTTAATGCACAGGTAGAATTACGAAAAGTATTTAAAGAGAAATTTATTCCACTACAAACCGGGATGAAATTTGAATTTTAAATTAAAGGGGACCAGTCTATAAAAGAACAGAGCAGGTTGAATTTGTTCTTTTATAGACTGGTCCCCTTTGTAATATTTTATAAATATGTCTAAGAATAAGAAAATATCAAGTCAAAAAATAGAAAAAAATATATTAGATGTTTGACAAAAAAGATTGGTTAAATTATTATATTATTGAAAATGATTATCAATAAGGATGATGAATATGCACGGAAGATGGTGTGAAAGAGGTTCGGGTAAATGGTGGCATGGTAAATTTAGAGGTGGCGGTTATAGGATAACTATGCCGAGACAAATAATCTTGCAGGTTTTGGATGAATCTAAAAAACATTTAAGTGCTGAGGAAATCTATTTAAAAGTACATCAGATATATCCTGCCATAGGGTTGACAACTGTTTACCGAACACTGGAGTTATTGGTAAAGATGGGTTTAGTATTTAAATTTGATTTTGGTGATGGCCGGGCTAGATATGAGTTATCTAAAGATGATAAAGATTCAAATCACCACCATCATCTGATATGTACTGGCTGTGGGAGGGTTATAGATTACGATGATTTTATTGATGAAGAGATAGAATTAATTAAAAAGACTGAAAGAGAATTATCGAAAAAACATGGTTTTAAGATAAGAAATCACATTATCCAATTTTATGGATTATGTAAGGAATGTAATGTTTTGGAGGACTAACTATATCTTTCCTTTAATAATAATGGATATAAAAATAATTTATCTTGATTAACATTAATATTAAAAATTTTTATTAGATAAAATATGTGAATTGATTACCACAGGCGTTAACAGGTTAGTTTATGTAAAACGATAAAAATAATTCAGAAAGGAACGGATATTGAGATGAAGATTGCTATTACCTCAAGCGGTGCTAATTTAAAATCAAAGGTTGATCCCAGATTTGGGAGATGCGCGTATTTCATTCTTATTGAAACCGATAATGATGAATTTGAGGCTATAGAGAATAGTGGTGCACAGGGTATGGGAGGTGTAGGGGTGCAGACTGCCCAGTTAATGATTGATAAGGGAATAAAATCAATTCTGACAGGGAATTGTGGTCCTAATGCCTTTCAGGCGCTTCAGGCAGCTGGAATAGAGGTGGTAACTGGTATTTCCGGCACAGTAGAAGAAGTTTTAAATAAATTTAAGACAGGCGGTTTTCAATCTGTTTCAAAACCAAATGTTTCGCACCATTCAGGTATAAAAAAAGAATAATAGATATAAGTAAAATTTTGTCAAAAACATGTATTGCTATAACAATTTAAATGAAATCTGGAGGATTTTATTATATGAGGATTGCCATTTCTACTGATAATGGTTTTGTATCAGAGCATTTTGGGAGATGCCCAGCTTTTACTATAGCAGAGATTGAAGATGGGAAAGTTTTAAAAGTAGAAGAAATAAATAACCCAGGCCATCAGCCGGGATTTTTGCCAGTGTTTCTGGCTGAAAAAGATGTTAAATATATTGTTTGTGGCGGAATGGGGCATAGGGCACAGGCATTATTTGAAGAAAGAAATATCACTCCAATTACAGGAGTAAGCGGAGAAATAAAAGATGTAATTGATAAATTTATAAAAGGAATATTAGTGGGCGGAGAATCTTCATGTAAACCAGGTGTTGGTAAAGGTTATGGAGTAGAAAAAACAGAATGTGATCACCCCGAACATGACCATTAAGCTATTAAATAGTTATTAACTAGTAGAGTAGATTTGACAGAAAGGAGAACAATCATGCCCAGAGGAGATGGAACCGGACCAACAGGGATGGGACCTGGTACCGGACGGGGTAGAGGTACCCGACAGGGGCGAGGACTAGGCAGGGGAATGGGTTTAGGTGGCAATTGTCTTTGTCCTTCTTGTGGAACTGTAGTTCCCCATCAGACAGGAATGCCCTGTACTGAACTTAAATGTTCCAAATGTGGAACAATGATGATAAGAGAATAGAAAGTTATATTAGTAGAGGATGATGACAGATGATAATTTCAGTGGCCAGCGGAAAAGGTGGAACCGGTAAGACAACTATTGCAGTTAATCTTGCCCTGGCATTAACGGAAGATGAAAGAAAGATTGTTCATTTTTTGGATTGTGATGTAGAGGAGCCTAATGCTCACTTATTTTTGAATCCATTGATTCAGAAAACTATATCAGTTAAAATTCCTATTCCGAAAATCGATTATGAAAAATGCAATTTTTGTGGGAAATGCGCTCGAGTCTGTGTCTTTAATGCCATAGCTGTTACTAAAAATAAAGTACTTGTATTTCCTGAATTGTGCCATGGATGCGGTGCTTGTACTTATATTTGTCCAGAGGAGGCTATTAGCGAAGAAGGGAGAGAAATTGGCATAATTGAAGAGGGTGAAGCCGGTTCAATTGATTTTATGGGAGGGCGTTTAAATATTGGAGAAGCTGTCGCTCCACCTATAATAAAAGAAATAAAAAAGAAAGCTATAGAAAAATATCAATTTAGAAACAGTAAAGTGAAAAGAGAAAGTAAAAAACATATTCTTTTAATTGATGCACCTCCTGGCACCTCCTGCCCGGTTATTGAATCGATAAAAAATAGTGATTACACAGTACTGGTAACTGAACCAACTCCATTTGGTTTGCACGATCTGGTTTTGGCTGTAGAGGTTTTAAGGAAATTGCAGATTCCTTTTGGTGTTGTTTTAAATAAGAGTGATATTGGTGACCATCAAGTAGAAAAATATTGTCAGGAGAATGGAATTTCAATGCTAATGTCTTTACCAATGGATAAAAATATAGCCATAGCTTATTCTAAAGGTATGCCTATAATAAACCTGGGACACTCTTATAAAGAGAAATTTATTTCACTTTTTCAAAATATTATTTCAGAAAATAGCTGAAAAAAACAATACAGTTTATGGCAGGATTAAGAATAGAGGTTTGTCAATGAAAGAAATAGTAATTGTCAGCGGTAAAGGTGGTACAGGTAAGACAGTTATAGCGGCTAGTTTTGCCTCTTTAGCAAAAAATAAAGTTATGGGTGATTGTGATGTTGATGCTTCCAATCTATACCTTTTATTGCATCCAGAGATAAAAGAAAGGCATGATTTTTTTGCCGGAGTAATTCCAGTAGTCGATTTGGACAAATGTAACAAATGTGGAATATGTGAAAGTCTATGCCGTTATGATGCGATAAAAGTAGTTGAAAGAGGGGCATCAGTAGATTATATTTCCTGTGAAGGCTGTGGGTTGTGTGGGTTGGCTTGTCCTGAGGAGGCTATATTGATGAGGGAAAATCAATGCGGAGAATGGTATATTTCGGAAACTAAATACGGCCCTCTAGTTCATGCCAGACTGGGTATAGCGGAAGAGAATTCCGGAATATTAGTAACCACAGTCAGTAAGAATGCTCGCGAAATAGCAGAGAAGAGTGGTTTAGATCTAATTGTTATTGATGGACCGCCAGGAATTGGCTGCCCCTTAATAGCCTCTATTTCTGGTGCAAATATGGCTATTATAGTAACAGAACCCACACTCTCAGGTATTCATGACCTGAAAAGGGTCACAGAAGTAAGCAGACATTTTAATGTTGAGCCGGTAATTATAATCAATAAATTCGATATAAATTTAGAAAACACATCTCATATTGAAGACTATTGCAGTGAGAATAATATTTCTGTAATTGGTAAAATTCATTTTGATAATGTGATTACTCAAGCCCTGGTACAAGGATTGCCAGTAGTGGAATTTTCAGAAAACAGGGTTAAAAAAGAGATAGAAAATATCTGGAATAAAATATTTAAAAAACTAAATTCCTCCTTTTCTGAAAAATGATATAAAGGAGTTAAACATGCTTACCTTTGGCCCCGTCCCTTCACGTCGCTTAGGGCGCAGTTTAGGGATTAATAATATCCCACCCAAGGTCTGCTCATATGCCTGTGTTTATTGTCAGCTGGGAAAAACCTATCAAATGAGGATAAACCCGGAAACGTACTATTCTCCTGAAAAACTTTATGAAGAGATTCATAATAAAGTCAATAAAACCATAGAAAAAGGAGAAACGATTGATTATCTTACTTTTGTACCGGACGGTGAGCCGACTTTAGATATCAATCTCGGAGAGACGATTAAATTAACAAAATCTCTAGGATATAAAGTGGCTGTTATTAGCAATAGTTCTTTGTTGGATAATAGAATGGTGGTAGAAAACTTATTAGATGCAGACCTGGTATCTTTGAAGATAGATTCAGTGGATCGGGATATTTGGAAAAAGATCAATAGACCCCATCGTAAATTACAGTTAGATACTATTTTAAACAGTATATTAGAATTTACCCACAATTTTAGGGGAAGCACAATAATAGAAACAATGTTAGTAAGGGGTCTTAACGATAGTATAGGACATATTGAGAAAGTTGCAGATTTTGTAGCAAAGTTAAAAATTGAAAGGATATATTTATCAATTCCCATCAGACCTCCTGCTAAAAGCTGGGTTCAGGCACCTCAGATGGAAGTTATTAACCGATGCTACAATTTAATAAAAAAGAAAATTAATCATGTTGAATACCTGATAGGTTTTGAGGGAAATGAATTTGCATCAACAGGTGAGATAGAAGAAGATATTTTAAGTATCACCTCAGTTCATCCGATCAGGGAAGATTCCATGAAAGCTTTATTAAATAGAAGGAACTCTGAATGGAGTATTGTTAATAAATTAATCAGTGAAGGGCGATTGGTGGAAACAGTATATGAAGGAAAGAGGTTCTATTTAAGAAATCTAAGGTAAGATAAATTTACAATTTAGTACAGGTAAGATTATAACATAATAACTATAAAATTTGGCAACAAAGGGACATAACTAATAACTATGCATATATTATAATAAAAAACTTCATACATTAACTCTCCTCATTTTCAATAACTAAATCAATTAGTCTTCTCATCTGTCCCTCATGATTTTTAAATTAACAATTCTCATTACTGGTACTGGTTTTTAGGTCAATTAAAAAATTTTTATCATTATAATGACAAAAATATAAACATATGTGAGCAATAATGAAATATTTTTTTACAATTTAAATAAAAGTTCTTCTACAAAAACTTTAATTTTTAGCAGATGTTTAATATAATGAAATTTATTATGCAATATAATCATTAATAATTTATTTTAAAAATGAAAAGCCAATAATTCTTTTTTAATAAAACTGTAATATTATTTGGAAAAAGAGAAAAGCTACTTAATTTTGTGTTTGTTATCGATAAATAAATATGTATAAATATATATTTTAGATAAGAGTATATGACCGATTTTAAAAAGAAAAAGGATTTATAATGCTAGAAATAAAAGAAATTAAGAAAAATAAAACTGATCTTATGAATTTCATAAATTTACCGTGGAAAATATATAATGGAGATCCAAACTGGGTGCCTCCTTTGAAAAGCGATTTATTAAACTCCTTTTTAGGTGATGAAAAAGATAAAAAAATCAATTGTGGACCACACGCTTTTTTCATGGTTTGGGAGAACAATATACCGGCAGGCAGAATTTTAGTAGGAATAAATAGAGAGAAAAATCTTAGGATTCATTCTAATATTGGTTATTTTGGTTATTTGGAAATGATAAATTCTTTCGATGTTTTAAAATTGCTCATGGACGAATCATTTCGCTGGCTTAAGAAACATAATATTAATCGTTTAGTCGGTCCCCTTTGTCCTGATGATGATGTGGAATGCAGAGGTGTGCTGATTAAAGGATTCGATAGCCCACCAGTACTTATGAACACATATAATCCTGCTTATTATCAGGAACTATTGGATAGATATGGATTTACCAAAGATAAAGACTTCTTTGCCTACTATTCTAACAATCTCGATGAACTAAGAGAGAGAGTAGAGAAAATAGCAGATTTCGCCATGCAAAAATTTAATTTTGAAATACATAAAGTAGATATGAAAAACTTACAGCGCGAAATCAGAGATATTGCGGAGATAGTAGAAAAGATTATATTATCAGACAATGAAGTTGATAATGGTTTTGAATATGCTAATCCTCCCACTTATGACAGCCTTTCTATAGAAATAAAAAAATATCTTCCTTTCTTAGACAAAGATTTAATCTATATAGCTCGTTCAGGGGATGAACCAATTGGTTTTGTCTTTGCTATTCCAGATTATAATGAAGTATTAAAAAAGATTAATGGGCAGTTATTTCCCTTTGGAATATTTAAATATCTCTGGTATAAAGGAAAAATAAGAGGCATCAGGGGTTTTGCTCAATTCGTAATACCCAAATTCCAAAATAAAGCTGTTAATGCTGCTATTTTTAAGCATATTCTGGAAGTTGCAGGAAGAAAAAAATATAACTATATCGAAGGTTCCAGTATTTATGAAAACAATATTCCTTCTAGAAGAATTTTTGAGAATGCTGGCCTATATCCTTACAAGGTGTATCGAGTATACCAGAAAGACAATATCATGGTATAGATATTATTGTTAGTATTATCGTCAGTTTTAGAGATGCTCTGATTAAATTGATAAGTATTAAATTATTTCGTATACATATTTTGAAAAAAAGATTATAATAATCTATATTTATTGAGAATAAAATATTAATATAAAGATTAATCAGGAGGACAAAATGCTGAAAAAGGTGGTTTTCTTCATTGTATTTATATTAATGCCCCTTTTAATGTCAGGCTGTGGATGAGGCTAAGATGAAATAAATCTGTCAAGGATTGATAGATATAAAAATCAGCTATTACCATTAAAATAATTGAATAAAATTTTATACTATTAACATAGATAGGGTTAATAGTTTTATTTATTCTATAGTTCCGGTTATACGTAAAAAAGTTATGGAGTTATTAGGGTCGTTAGACATTATTCGAACTGCTTTACGGAATAAACCCTCTGTCATTCTATTGGAGTCAAGGTATATCTCTATGGGGAATTGTTCTCCAGGTAAAATTTCCAATGGCAAAGAGATATTATGATGAAATATTTCCTCACCAATTATTTCTTCAATAATTAAATTCATATCTCCTATATTAGAAATAGTAAAAATTAAAATAGACTGTTCTGATGTGTTAATCGTTCCTAGATCGAATGTATTCTGCGATAATTCTATTTCTGGATGGGGTACTTTCAGCACAGTTATAGTTAAATCGATATTTCTTTCGGGATGCTCAAGGTCATTTGATTTGATGATTAAAGTTTTATCCACATATCCTTCATATCCTTGTGGGTCAAAAGTTGCTGAAAGTATAGTTTCTTTCCCTGGAGAAATCTCATTACTGTCTAGTTCAAAACTAATACATCCACAAGAGGAATAAACAGATTCAATAACCAATTTACTCTCACCTTCATTTTTCAATTTGAAAAGATGTGTTACTTTTTCATCAGGTTTAACTTCCCCATAATACCAGCTGTCTTCTGATAAAGATAATCTGGGAGGTTTTGGTTTATTGCACCCACCAAAAGAGGATAAAAGCATACAAATAATTAAAATAGAAATTATTTTCTTTCTATCAAAATACATTTTGTCCTCCTTTATTCTATTATTCAAAACCAGGTGGTGGAGGACAGACACCATCATCGCATCCATTTCCAGAGTCCTTACCCTTTTTAGAAGTAAAAATAAATCTTAAATATTGATACATACTCTCTTCCTGCCTTGGTGTAAAACGACGATCATATGCCTTTCTTATATGAAGATCTGACCTCAATAAAAGAACAGAAGGGTAGTTTTCGATCTTGTAATCTAACACCACCTCTTCATCTTTATCTAATAGATTAATCAGGTTAACTCTCGTTTTTTCTTTCAAATCATTCAATAATACTAAAGAACTGTCAGTGTTCTTGCCTGCTTTCATGATTGAAACAATTTGATAGCTTTCTCGTGGCTGATAATCATTTATAAAGCTAACCAAATCCATTAATTTACCAAAAGAGGATTCTTCGTCGCTATCAATAAAAAATAAAATTAAATGTTCTTGTTTATTTAAAAACTGTTCAAGTTGATATTGTTTGTTATCAAAGGTATTCAATGTAAAATTCGGTGCTTTTGAACCAACTTTATATTGGGCTAAAACATTAAGTGGTATAAAAAAGAGCATGGCAATAAATAAAGTAATCAATATTGATGTTGAATTAATTTTATTAGTAAGTGTTTTTGTATTTTTAGATTCAATCATAAACATAGAACTCCTTGTTTGAAATAAATTAAATATTTGCTGTTATATACTGAACAAATACATTTTATATTATTAATGTATTTTAATTTTAGCTAAAAAATTAGTTAGAATCAAATATTATTAGATTAAATCGGTCTGGTTGAAGATATTAATAGAGAACTTTTTTACAAACAATACTTGATAATTGTGTTTAAGAGTAATTTATAAAACGATTTAAGTTTATTAAATGATCGAAATCCCTTTGATAAAGGTAGATAGAATGAGTATAATAAAAAATGCATTATATAATTTTGTAAAAGAGAGGTTATCAAAATAAATGCTTTTTTGTCATAATAATATTTATAATAAGAATTATAATTCTTTATTTTTTTTGTCATTAATAATTATTTTAAGTATATTATTTTTACCCGTGTTAGGACAGGAAACCAGCAATACTACTTCCTCCCTAAATGAATCTGTACCGGTGTATATAGCTGAGTTTTTTGAGCCTGGATGCCATGATTGTGAAAAAGCAGCACGTTATTTAGAGCAAATATCTTTCCAATATCCGGAAATAGAAATAAGAGAATTTGATATATCAACACCTGAAGGGGTTACGCTTGCCGAACAGATAGGAGAAATTTACGGGATTTCTGAAAATGATAGGTTGCTCGTTCCCCTTATTTATATAAATGATAACTTCCTTTTAAGAGACCAGATTAGTTATGATAATATTATTGAACTGGTAGAAGAATCTAAAGAAAAAGCAGCACTCCCTCCATGGGAAAGAGTGAATGAGGATATTGAATCTGTTCAGCAAAGGCTTATTGAACGCTTTCAATCATTTGGAATAGGTGCAATAGCAATTAGTGGACTTATTGATGGCATCAATCCCTGTGCATTTGCAACCATCATCTTTTTCATTTCCTATCTGGCCTTGATTAAAAGGACCGGCAAAGAATTACTTATGGTTGGAAGTATGTTTACTCTAGCAATATTTTTAACTTATTTTTTAATAGGTGCTGGTGCTCTTAAAGCGGTAACTACCCTCTCCTTTTTGCCATTGGCTAGGCAAATATTTATCTTTGTCACTGCAGGCATAGGGCTTATATTAGGAACAATGAGTTTGATTGATTACTTAAGATATAAGAAAACTGGGCAGACCAGTGATGCGACTCTACAGCTTCCTCCACGTATAAAACAGATGATTCATTCTACAATTAGAAAGAATGTCAAAACACGTAATTTTGTTTTAATGGCAGCAGTAACGGGCTTTATGGTTTCCATCTTAGAATTAGCCTGTACAGGACAGGTTTATTTGCCAACGATTATTTTTATCAGTAATGTTCCAGAATTTAGAGCAAACGCTTTAGTCTACCTGTTCTTGTACAACCTAATGTTTGTAGTACCCTTAATACTGGTCTTTCTATTTACCTATTGGGGAACCAGTTCTCAGAAATGGGCCGAATTAAACAAGAAACATTTTGGTGCTGTAAAGTTAATTATGACTATCTTGTTCTTTGGATTGGCTCTCCTTCTAATTACTACTGGATTAATTTTTTAATAAGGAGATAAGCAAATATGCCAGAAAAGCAAAATAAAGAGTTCTTTACAGTATCTGGTGAGAGAATTATAGAAAAAGTAAAAGAAATTATTAAAGAAGGCAATGCCCGTAAAATAATTATTAAAAATGAAAAAGAAGAAACCATAGCAGAATTTCCGCTTACCGCCGGTACAGTTGGTGTTTTGATGGCACCTGCACTTGCTGCTCTGGGAGCTATTGCGGCCTTGATTACCAAATGTACCATAGTTGTAGAAAAGAAAGATTAAGATGACATCAGTCCAAAATTTTTGGGGGATGCAGAATACATTTTAAAATAATATCTTTTTATATAAATTGTCAATATCTTAAAATACAATATTTTGTAATTTTGCAGTAATGATACTCTACTCTTATAAATAAATTAATTGGAAAATGAATGGTTTATGTAGGAGAAGACTACATTTAAATATGAAAACAATACCAATCATTTATTTCTAAAACAACAGTGAGAAAGTGATATTAAAAATTGATATATTTGGTGCAAACTAATTTTTTGAAGTATTCTATTGACCAGGAAAGGTCCAGAAACCATACTTATTATCCAGTGAAATGAAGCATGGTACTAGTAAGATGCCTAACCTTTTAATTGAAAACCTTAATCATAGTGCTGAAGGAATCGGTCATGATAACGGTAAAGTAATATTTGTTCCCTTTGTAATTTCCGGAGAAACCGTGAAAGTGGATATTATTGAAGATAAAAAAGATTATTCCAGAGGTCTGTTGAGAGAGGTTATTACAAGATCACCCCACAGGATTGAAGCAAGATGCCCCCATTATACTGATTGTGGTGGCTGCTCTTATCAACATTTAAGTTACTACCACCAAATGCTTTTAAAACAAAAAATTATTCAAGATGTGTTTAAACGTATTGGGGGAATTGACTTAGAGGTAAAAAAAGTTATCGCTATGAACGAACCCTGGAATTATCGGAATAAGGTTGTTTGGCACATATTACAGGGGCAGAATGGATTAGAAATGGGCTTTTACCGTTTGCGCAGTAATACTCTTGTTGAAATCGAACAATGTTTTTTATTGAGACCCATTTTAAATGAGGTTAGTAATATTATTAGAGAGATGATTAATGAAATAAAAGTAGTGGGGAAAGGTTTGATTTCAATACGTGAATCTAATGAGTCTGATGGAGTTATGGTAGTATTTATAGACTGTATTCCGGGAGAGAGATTATTAAAGAAACTTTACAGTGTAGCTCATTCAATATATCTACAGCACAAGAGATTTTCAGAATTATTATTCGGAGAAAAGAAGATTATACAGAGAGCTGGTTGTTCAAAATTTTATCTTGGCCCGCACGATTTTTTCCAGGTTAATTCGGTACAAAATGAAAAATTAATAGCTCTTGTAAATAGGTATTTAGAGTTATCCAATTCTGATAAAGTTTTAGATGCATATTGTGGAGTGGGAACATTTTCTTTAAATATTGCACGGGGTGCCTTTCAAGTAATTGGAATAGACTCCAATTCTCAGACAATAAAAAATGCTGCTAGTAATAGCATATTGAATGGGATTAAAAATTGTCAATTTATTGCTGGTCGCTGTGAAAAGGTACTTCTAAACCTTCAAACAAGATTAAATAGTATAATTGTTGACCCGCCACGTTCAGGTTTGAAAAATGAGTTTATAAAAGCTATCTTATCTATTTCTCCTGAGAAGATTGTTTATATATCCTGTAATCCTATTACTCTGGCAAGGGATATCAAGCAATTTGTTTTAAATGATTATAAATTGCTTGACATCCAGCCAATTGATATGTTTCCTCAAACAAGCAGTGTTGAAAATATCGTTCTATTACAAAAGATTTAGAAGATTTAAAAAATAAAATCTGCTAAAATAGATGCATTAATGATTACTGAACCAGCGGAAATAGGTGTTGGGCTGGCAGCAGCTACCATATCTCTGGCAAACATGGCATCCTGGAAACGGAAAGGAGCATATGAAGACCTCTGCTCTCTAATGCTATATAATCCTTTAATCTCTATACCTGCACCATGAGCAATTGCTTTGGCTTTAATATGTGCTTGTTCCGTTGCTCTGGTTAAAGCAAGTAGCATTAGCTCCTGGGGATCATTCAGTTCAAAATTGATATAATTAATATTGTTTGCTCCAGCTTGTACTGCCAGGTCAAGGATTTTTCCAACTTTTTCTATATCAGGAGTATTAATTATAATCTCATTGAATGCCTGATAATATATTAATTCTTGTTCGTTCTCGGAGCCTTTATTCTCCCATTTACGATAACTGTTCAAACTATAAGAAGAAGTCTTTATGTTCTCCTTTGAAATACCAAAGTCCATTAAAGCAGTTAACACGTTGTTTGCCAGCCTGGCATTTTCTTCCACCGCTTCTTTAGCCAGTTTGCTTTGAGTTTCAATAGACAGACTTAATTTAACCAGGTCAGGCTGAGCGCTTATTTCAGCTTCTCCGTAAGTCTGAATTATTCTATTTTCTTCATTAGCAGAAAAAACCGTCATACAAAAAAATAAGGCAATCATTGTAACAAATAAAACATTAAAAATCAGAAAAGTACCTCTTTTAACATTCATTATATGAACCTCCAAAACAGATTTTACGAAAATAATGGAATCAATGATACTTGATTTAAATTATCATTTTTACCATTAAAAGTAAATACAAAAATCAAGTATTAAAGTAATAGCTTTTATTCCATAATGGATCAATAAAACAGTGATTTTGAAAGTCTCTTTAGGTTTTATCTCTAATTTTTATATCTGAACAGTTAAATTTACTATATCTACGTAGGAATCATTACCCAGGGAAACCCATAAAACCATTTTTCACACTTTAATATA
>JAXGTM010000020.1:0-17998 GCA_040774925.1 Atribacterota bacterium
AAAAAGTTGAGTGGACAGGTGTTTTAAAAAAATGATGAAAACCGCAAAGTATACAATATTTTGTATTATAACATAGCAATTCAGCCAGTTGACGATTAGATTTTACTACTCCAAGATTAATCAGAAGCTGTGCTTTAAAAAGTGAGATGGGAGTATAAATGAGGGCTTTATCATTGTGATAGAGATCTTTAACTAACGGATTGATAAATGACCAATCAATAGATTCAAAAATCAATTTTAATGGGTCATTTTTTTTTATCTTTTTATACGCTTCATAGGTAGAAAATGAAAACTGTTGCTTTTCTTTTTTTTCTCCATTAATTATAACTTCAAATTTTTCTTCCATTTGTTGAGAATTACCTGAGTTTCCAGTAATTAGTGAGGATATTCAATCTTTTTATAAATAGTGAGAATAATTACTTGATTTTACCAGTAATGTGCCTGTATGCACTTTTATAGAAACAGTGTTAAAAAATTTCGTATTATTATCTTTTAAATTTCTTTCTCAAAAAAGTAGGTATATCCAGGTCATCTTTATCCTGATACCCTTTACTAATACCAAGCCTGTCCTCAATGGAGGTCTTGTCTGTTTCAAATCCATGTTTTTCTTCTTTCGGTGTAATCTTTTCAACTGGTCTTTCTGGAGAGTAGAAAGGAATTCTCTCTTTTTTACTCTCTTCTTGCTCGATCTTCTCTCTTATAGTGATAGTATCTGATTTTTCTGGGCTGAATAGCGGTTCAGGTGTGGATTTTTCGCATTTTGTTGCAATAACTGTTACTCTAATTTCATCTTGCATATTTTCTGAGATTATAGCACCGAAAACAATATTGGCTTCTCTGCCAGCAGCTTTCGAAATAAGATCTACAATCTCGTTTATTTCATAAAGGCTCATATCGAGGCCACCGGTTACATTGACTATTAAAGAGCTCGAACCTTTTATTGATACTTCTAACAAAGGGCTGGAAATTGCTGCTTCTGCAGCAGTTGGCCCTTTATTATTTCCACGACCAACTCCAAGTCCTACTAAAGCAAAGCCGGCATCCTTAATTACAGCTTTTACGTCTGCTAGATCAAGGTTTATTAATCCAGGTGTTGTAATCAGGTCAGCAATTGCTTGAACAGATTGTCGTAGTACCCGGTCAGTAATTTCAAATGCTTCTTTTACCGATGTATCTTTGCTAATCATAGTAAGCAGACGATCATTGGAAATTGTGATAAGAGCATCAACCTGTTTTTTAAGCTCTTCTATTCCCTGTTCAGCCTGTGTCATCCGTTTTTTACCTTCAAAGCCAAAAGGACGGGTAACAATGCCTACAGTAAGGGCTCCCTCTCTTTTTGCAATCTCTGCTATTACAGGTGCTGCACCTGTACCGGTTCCCCCTCCCATACCTGCGGTAATAAATACAATATCAGCATCTTCCAGAACTTTAGCTAAGGTGTTTCTATCCTCTTCGGCAGCTTTCTTGCCTATTTCCGGGTCACCACCGGCACCTAATCCTTTAGTAGTCAATTTTCCAATTTGGACCTTTTGACTGGCTTGTGACAATGAAAGTGCCTGCAAATCAGTATTAACGGCAATCAGTTTTAAGCCATTAATACGATGATTTGCCATTTCTTCAATGGCATTATTACCGCTTCCACCAATACCAATTACTTTAATATTGATAAAATTATCCATCTCATTCTCTTCTATGGGTATTTTTTCAATAATTTCTGGATATGTTAGTTCGACATCTTCCTTTACCGGACTGATCAAATTATCAATTTTATCCAAACCCTGAGAAGTATCTCTTATCAATTCCTGTTTATAGTCTAATATTTTAGAAAAGCCTCGTGCTAATTTTTTCTTTTTCAAATGAAATCACCTCTTGAGCAAGTTCTGAATAATCTATTGCCCCATGAGATTTAGGATTATAGTGTATAATGGGAATCCCCTGACTGGATGATTCAACCAGGGATATATTCTTTCTGATAATAGTCTTAAAAACTCTTTCTTTAAAGAAATCTCTTGTTTCCTCAATTACTTCCTTAGCTATATTGCTCCTGGTATCAGCAATCGTAACTAAAACAAATATTTCTAAATAATGGTGCAAATTCTGATGAACAATCTTTATTGTTTCCATGAATTCTTCAATGCCACGTAGGGCAAAATAGTGAGGCTGAATAGGTATAATTACCTCACCAGAAGCCTTAAGGGCATTAATAGTCAAAATCCCAAGCGAAGGAGGGCAATCAATAATAACATAATCAAACTTAATTTTGCAGTTCTGGATACCAACATTCAGGTAATCTTCTCTGCCAATCTGATCAATTAATTTATACTCGGCACTGGCAAAATCAATATTACTGGGAGCTAAGTACAGTCTGCCCTCTGAAAACTTAGTTATCTGTATCACCACATCATCAAGGCTTAGTTTATTGGGAGATCTGTTTGGCTCAAGAACATTGAGCATTGTTTTTTCCAGTTCATTTGGTTCAACCCCTAAACCGATTGTGGTATGTGCCTGGGGGTCCATATCGATAAGGAGAACTCTCTTGCCAAACTCAGTTAAACAAGTTCCCAAATTTATCGAAGTTGTTGTTTTGGCTACCCCACCTTTTTGATTTGCAACAGAAATAACTCGCAACCGGTTTACCTCCTGTAAACATCAGAACAAGGAAACTTAAAAAATATTATTATATTATAAATTGATTCAGGAATATTTATCGTATTTATCTCTTTGAAAGAAAGTATTGATAATACCTATGGGAAACAAAAATACTATTATTTATGATTATATCATAAGAATATATTACTATGCTACAACCGTTAAATATATTTTTAAATATTTAACTATACAAAACAAAAAACAGAAGAGTCTATCAATACAACAAAATGCAGTTAATATATTTTTTATATTTTACCTTCTTTTATTTAACTTGACAAATTTTTATGACAACAAATAGTTTCTTAATCTCAAATACCCTGACTGTTTACTTTCTAAAAATAAATTCTGATTTGCCTAAATCTTTATGTGTTTATTTTTTAGTTATCATTCACAAATAATTATTATCAGTTATAATCAATACAATACAAAGAATAGTAGTGTTTGACTTTTTTATTTGGGAAATATATACTAGCTGTTAACAGCTAGTGCTAATAATACAAAATCAGATAAACACTTCCAGACAGGAGGGTATCGAGGTATATGGTTCTATCAACCTTAAATGAAATGTTATTGGATAGCAAAAATAGATTCAAAGACAGGAGTGCTTTTAAGGTAAAAAGAGGTAAACGTTTTGATTCAATTACCTATCAAGAATTTTATCAAATGGTAATGCAATTCGGTACAGGACTTTTGGAATTAGGCTTCAAAAAAGGTGATCATGTGGGATTAATATCAGAAAATCGTCTTGAATGGATTATAAGCGATCTAGGCATTATCGGAATTGGTGCTGTAGATGTACCTGCTAGCGGAAATAGTTTTTCTCAAGATATAGCTTTTAAATTAAAACATTCTGATTCTGTAGCTGCCATTTTAGAAGGAGAAAAGGTATTGCTGGAATACCTGAAGATATCTTCTGAACTGCCCAACATCAAAAAAATAATCCTTCTTGATAAAATTAAAGTATTTGCTGAAGCCGATGAAATACCATCATGGGCAAAAGCTGTTTCATTTGCTATTAAGGGAGATATCAGTAAATCATTTTATGAAAAAATTCGTTCTGTTTTAACTGATAATTCTTCTCCTCTTTTTATCTCTAAGAAAGCAAATCTTTTTTTGAAACAATATTTGTCTTCACATGGAAGCAAATTACATTCTGATATAAACCAGGGAACATATGCAGATTTAGAAAAAAAATTATCTGATAAGCTTCTTGTTATTGAAGAAGGAAAACTTAATAATTTACCTCCTATCCTCTCCTTTACTCAAATAATGGATTTAGGAAAGAATTCTTTGGAAAACAACAGCCAACATTTTGCTGATATTGCTCAAAATGCCAAGCCAGATGATTTAATCACTATTATTTATACCTCCGGAACAACCTCTGATCCAAAGGGAGTTATGTTAACACATCGCAATATTATGCATAATGTTAATAATGTTCCTGTTTCTGTAGGTGACTTAAATGAGAGAGACCGTTTCCTCTCTGTCTTGCCATCCTGGCATATCTATGAAAGAACTGTTGAATATTGTGCTTTAAGTATTGGAGCATCCACTGCTTACAGCAAGCCATTCAAACAAGTTCTAATGCCAGACCTTCTGTTAGAGAAACCAACAGTAATGTGTACTGTCCCCCGCATATGGCATAGTCTGCATCGAGGAATTCTTAATAAAATAAAAGGAGGGGGAAAATTACAGCAAATCCTATTCTATAAGAGTCTGGAAAACGCCAAGAAATTTAAGCATGCGCAAAGGATTCTGAACGATACTTTGCCATTATTTGATAGAGATGAATATGCCAATTATGAGATAAATGAAGCCAGAAATATTGTGAAAAAACTGTCATTTATTCATAATCTTGCTAACAAAATTATTTTTAAGAAAATTAGAGATATGCTCGGTGGGGAAATGAAATTTGCCATCAGTGGTGGCGGGGCTCTGCCTGAAGATATCGATATCTTTTTAGATGCTGTGGATGTACTCGTCCTTGAGGGGTATGGCTTAACAGAAACATCCCCTGTTGTTGCAGGAAGAAGCCAGTATAAACCAATAATATTTACGGTGGGTGAACCAATTTTGCAAACATGGGTAAAAATAGTTGATAAAAATGATATTAATCTTGAGGTTCCAAACGGTCAAACAGGTATTGTTCTGGTTAAAGGTGAATTGGTTATGAATGGCTATTATAAAAACGAACAAAAAACTGAAGAAGTATTAAAAGAAGGTTGGTTTAACACTGGAGATTTAGGTAAAAAAACATTTAATGGTAAATACCTTAAGATATTAGGCAGAATAAAAGACACTATCGTATTACTGGGCGGAGAAAATGTTGAACCACAGCCGCTTGAAGATAAATTAAAAGAGAGCCAATATATTAATATGGTAATAATTGTAGGGCAGGACAAGCCAAGATTAGGTGCTCTCATAGTTCCTGATTTTGAATCACTGAAAGAATATGCCGTTAGAAAGAATTTAACCTATACAAATAATGATGACCTCATTAAAAAAAGAGAAGTATTGTCTCTTTTTCAAGACGAGCAGAAAAGATTAATATCGAAAGAAAATGGGTTTCAACCATTTGAAACGGTTATGGGCATTGCTTTGCTACCGGACGAATTCTCATTGGAAAAAGGAGAAATGACAGAAAGTCTAAAATTAAGAAGGTTTATTATCCACGAAAAATACCAGAACGAAATTGACCGGATATGCGCTAAATAAACCTTCTTTAATTTTAATAACTATTTTATTATATTAAAGCTGTTATATTTATTTCAGAATTTATCTAAAAATATACTTTAAGAAATTTTTTCTTTATTCGGGTAAAATAAATTGCTGGTACGGGAAGATTAAATCTGGGTTTTCAATCTGTTCCTTATTTGCTTTAAATATCTTTATCCAGGCAATACCTTCCCTGTATTTGTTCCTTGCGATAGCCCAAAGACTATCACCACTTTTAACTTCATAATAATCAGAACCTTGTCCTTTTTCCAGATTTTCAATTTTTTCCTTCAATTCAGCAATTTCTAATTGGAATTTACTGACCTGAGAATAATAACGATTAATACTATTCTGATATTCTTCCCGTTCTTTAACCAGAGAATTTATGGTTTCTATCATACGTTGTTTTTCCTGTTCACCTATATCTTCCTGCTGTTGAAGTTTTATTTTAAGTTCGGCAACATTTTTTTCATAATTATCCATCTTTTCCATAAATTGTTCAATTTGAGAGGTTAAAGATATAATCTGGTTTTCTTTATCCCTTATCTGGTCCAGATTCTGCTCGTAAAGTTCAATTTGAGAACCAATTTTTTCTTTTAACATACTACTATCAAGTCTAACTGATTCAACTTCTGTTTTGTATTCCTGCAATTGTTCCTTCAGATTAAAAACCAGCTGTCTATTCTGTTCATTTTGTTTTGCCCATTCTGTTTCCATTTCATCAATAATTTTCTTAAGACCATTCATATCTGTATCCTTCTTTATCGGTCCATCTAATGCGCGCTCTCTGATTAAATCCTCTTTTAAAGTAATCATCTCTCTGCCAATTTCTTTAATATTGGACTCATATTTTTTTACTTCTTCCCGCAGAAGTGCGATGGTCTCTTTATCTATCTGCTCTTTTTCAAGCCACTGAGTCTCTCTTTCCTGTAACAACTTTTCCATTTTTTGTTTTTCCTGTTCCAATTGCAGTATATTTTCTCTTATTTCTGATAAGATTTCTTTTTGGGCAAGAACATGTGCAGTCTCTTCTTGTAATTTATCAATCCTTTCTTCGTATTGAGAAAGTTGGTTTTGCAAATTCTGATATTCCTGGTGCAATTCCGAAAGCAGTGAGTCTTTTTGTTTAACTTCCTCTTCTAACTCTTTTTTATTAAGCTGAAGCTGGCTAATTTGCTGAACATGTGCTTCATCATCCTGTTTAAGTGATAATTGTTCATTTAAACGCTCTATAGTCTCTTCATATTTAGCTATACTTTCTTCTAATCCTCTTCTTCTTAATTGCTCGGATTCAAAATATTGTTCAATTTGCAATACCTTACTTTTTACAAACTCTATCTCCGCTTCATATTGTTCGATTCCTTTTTGTAAAGAACTAATGGCTTCTTTGCTCTCTCCTTCTTTCTCTTGTAATTGTGTCTCACTTTCGTTTAAAAAAGGTTCTAATCTAGCTTTTTCTTCTCTCAAAAGATTTATTTCTTCAATATCTGATTTATTTTTTTGTAATATTTCTTCCATTTTCAATTGCATGGAAAGAAGTTCTTCCCTATATTTTTCCAATTGCTTTTTAAGTGTGTCTTCTTTTTCTGACAGGTCATTTTCTTCGGAAAAAATATCCTCTTTTACTAATATTTCATTTATTTTTTCTTCCATTTGATTTAATGAGGTTTCCTGTTCTTTGATTAACCTTTCTGATTCGCTCAATAAAGCCTCTTTTTTTAAAAGATCATCTTGTACTAAATTTAGCTGGTTATAATTGTAATAAGCAAAACCAGCAACAATAATTATTAATAAAAGAAAAATAGCAGAGATACTTTTTGACATTATGTCCTCCCATATATTCCAATTATCTTTTCTTATTATATATTAAATATTCAAATGATTCATTATTAGAGAGAAAAGTTTTCATAAAATGCTATATAAAATACTAAACTGAATTACATTGTCTTAAATATTCCATAAAATTCATATAAAATTATCAATTATTTTTAGTTTCTTAACAAATGCGTTATATACTGATATAATAAAATATATTCCCATAATAAAATATAATAGTTCAACATTTAAAATCACAAATTAAGAGAATATAATTGAGTTCTTTTATAATTTGTTAGAATACCCTTGCAAGACAATTCATCAATCCATTTTAACATATTTGTTTTTTAATAAATTAATCCCGAGTGTATTTTTAAACCAAAAAATGTAATCCATTTTCTTAGAAAAAAATTTTCCTGGAATGCTTTCTTTTTTAAGGAGGAGATATGAATATTAGAGTAAATGAATTTCCTGAAGTACCCGTAGAACTATTACGGTGGAAATGCGATTTAAAAAAAGCTGATTTTTTATCTACAAATGATCTAAAAGCAAGTGACAATATTCTGGGACAGGAAAGAGCTCTGAAGGCATTAGAACTCGGTCTGGACATGGAATATTTAGGATACAATCTCTTTATTACGGGAAAATCAGGTACAGGCAGAAATACTTCTATAAATAGACTTTTACAGAATAGAAAAAGAAAGAATGTTATTTTTGATGATAAATGTTATGTTCATAATTTTAAAGACCCAGACATGCCCAGAGCTATTAGCCTTCCCGCAGGACAGGGTAATCTCTTTAAAAGAGATATGGACAATCTGGTAAATACTTTAAGGAAACATATACCCCTACTTTTAGAAAGTGAAAAATATCAGAAAAGTCGAGATTCCCTTACCGAGAGTTTTAAGAAGAAGCAGCAATCTCTAATAAAAGCATTTGAAGATAAAGTAAAGGCAGAAAACTTTACTATTGTTCAAATTCAGATTGGCCCTTATACCAGACCGGATATTTTCCCAATTATAAATGAAAAACCGGTTAATCTGGATGTTTTAGAAACAATGGTTAAAGAAGGAAAATTAAACAAAGAAGAACTGGAAAGAATAAAGAAAAAACATCAGGAATTTACACAAGAGATAGCTTCTATTTCAAAAAAAATAAATGTTCTTCAAAAGGATTTAAGCAAGAAACTAACAGAAATGGAGACAAAAACTATAACCCCTCTTGTTGAAGAAGAAATAACTGAAATAAAGAAAAAATATAATAATAATGCTATTGATTCATACTTAAAAGAGGTTACAAAAAATGTTCTTGAAAATATAAGCCGTTTTTTAGAAAAAGAAGAACAGCCAACGGCCATACCCGGCCTTAGATTACCTCAAATAAAAGACTCTTTTATTGAATTTTCTGTAAATGTTATTGTAGATAATTCTGAAACAAAAACCTCTCCAGTTATTATTGAAACTCGTCCAACATATAAAAATTTATTTGGAATAATAGAGAGAAGATTGGACCGTACGGGTTATTGGGTAACAGATTTCACAAAAATAAAGGCTGGCTCTCTTTTAAAAGCAAATGGTGGATTCTTAGTCTTGAATGCACTGGATGTACTACTTGAACCTGGTGTCTGGCCTTCATTAAAAAGAACCCTTCTTAATCAGATGATTGAACCTGAGACTTATGACCCCTTTCCTATGTTTAGCACCTCTGCACTGAAACCTGAACCTGTTGAATGTAATGTAAAGGTAACAATGATTGGTGATCCATTCTTATACCAGCTCTTATACTATAGAGACCCGGATTTTGAAAAAATTTTTAAAGTGAAAGCTGATTTTGACACAGTTACTGAAAATAATGATCAGAACGTTTACCAGTATTGCGGTTTTATTAAACAGCTTTGCGAGAGGGAAAATTTATTGCCTTTCGACCAGAGTGGAATTGAAAGAGTGATTGAATATGCTGTCAGGTTAGCGGGGAGAAAAAATAAATTATCGACTCATTTTAATAATCTGGTTGACCTCTTAAGAGAGGCTGATTACTGGGCTAGAAAGGATGAGCAGAACATCATACAAAGAAAACACGTCCTGAAAGCTATTGAAGAGAAAATTGAGAGATTGAATCTGATTGAAAATAAGATACAGGAATTAATCGAACAAGGTACTCTGATGATTGATACTGAAGGATCTGTAGTTGGTCAGGTAAATGGATTATCTGTATACGATATGGGAGAATACTCCTTTGGAAAACCAACCAGAATAACTGCTAAAACTTCTATTGGCAGGGCAGGAATTATCAATATTGAAAGAGAAGCTGATTTAAGTGGCAAAACCCATAATAAGGGAGTTCTAATTTTGAGCGGATACCTCCGCTCAAAATATGCTCAGGATAAACCTTTAACCATTAGTGCCAGTATCTGCTTCGAACAATCCTACTCTGGGATTGACGGTGATAGCGCTTCTTCAACAGAGGTTTATGCTCTTATTTCCAGTATAGCTGATATTCCTATCAGACAGGATATTGCTGTGACAGGTTCTTTAAATCAAAAAGGTGAAATTCAGCCAATCGGTGGAGTGAACCAAAAAATTGAAGGATTTTATGATGTATGTAAGGCAAAAGGATTAACAGGAACACAGGGAGTAATTATTCCTGAAACAAATATACCAGACCTGATGTTAAGGGAAGATGTTGTTGAAGCCGTTAAAAACAGGCAATTCCACATCTATCCTGTTAAAACAATTGATAGGGGTATAGAGATATTAACCGGAATAAAAGCTGGTATCAGAAAAAAAGATGGTACTTTTGAGAAAAATTCAGTTAATTTTCTGGTTGATCAAAAACTACTTGATTTTGCTGCAAAACTGAAGAAATTCGGTGAAGATAAAAAGATAAACAAAAAATAGTTCTATATAATAAAAATACTGCATAGAATAATTTAATAAATTTTTAATAGTGTTGTAATTTTTTATAAAATAGTAAAATATTATATTAGAAGATAAATTATATAATTCTAAATATTTTTAAATATTTTAAGGAGGTATTGTTATGGGAAAAAAGATAAAATTTGGTTTTATGGCTTTCTGTATTTTTTCTTTATTTTTTTCCTTGTTTCATTTTTCCATTTATGCTAGCGGCAACACAAAATTGGAGGAACTTCTGCAATCTATAATTGAAGAAAAAACAGTAATAACAGATGCTTATAAAATAATAAATTTAGGAAATTTCTTCTTTTCACATGATCTATTCTCTGCAGCCCGTGAAGAGTATATTAAAGCCTTACAGTTAGATCCAACTAACAAGATAGCTCAGATTAATTTAGGATTTACTTTTTTTAAAACCGGAGATTACGATGATGCCTTAATCCAGTTAATGCCGTTAGAGAACGATGATATTGCTTATGCATATTATATCCGAGGAATGATATTTAAAGAGCAGCGGGAACTGGAAAAAGCTATAGAACAGTATGAACAAGTGATCAAACTTATTCCTAATCATCCTCAATTAAATGCTGAACTTGGCCAGCTATATCTTGATAATCATCAATTGGCAAAAGCAAATGAAAGATTTATAGAAATGGGCTATTTCAAACATCAGCCCCCAATTATGGAAAAAATGCTTCAATACCAGCCCGATGCTTCCTGTTACCTCCACCTGGGAAATTATTATCGTAATAATGGAGAATTAGAGCTGGCAAAAGATGCTTATCAAAAGGCCACTCAATTTGAAGGTGATGAACGCTCTGTTGCTCTGGCTTATTTTTACCAGGGAGAAATTAACCTCAAAGACCATAACTATGACCGTGCTATTATTGAAAAAGAACTTTCTCAAAAGACCTATCCATTAGGGAAACATCAATTTACTTTTAACATTTTTGCAGAGGCTTTGATTGAAATTGGTGACCAGTATTATCATAATGGCAATCTGCCCGAGGCTTTAAACCATTATCAGTTAGCAACTAATCTGGCAGGATCCCCTGATATTCTTGCTGAAGCTCATTACAAAAAAGGGCTAACTTATTATCGAAGTCAGGATTATAAAAACGCCTTAAGAGAAGCCGAAACAGCCCTGTCAGTAAACCCTGAATACTTATCCGATAGACAAAGGTTAATAGATTTGCTTATTGCTAATAGCTGGTCTCAAATAACTAAAAACAATGAATAATCAGCAAAAGGTAAGAGATAATATTTATAATATGCTTTTAAAGAGAAGTAAGTATTGAAGTTATTTACAAATTTTAGAGAGGAGTTCTAAAATGAGTTTAACACGGTTTTTAAAAGGTTCGCTTATTATTCTCATTGGTGTTATTTTGCTATTAAATAATCTCAACATCTTAGAGTGGTCTGTCTGGTACAATATTTTAAAACTCTGGCCTCTATTACTTATAAGTCTTGGTATTAGTTTAATTTTTAGAAAGAGGCTCTCCTGGTTAGGCCCATTGGTAATATTGCTGGGAATATTTATCGGAATTGCCGTCGATTATACCGGTATCGATCTACAATTAGATAAGAATATTGTCACTGAAGTGGAGACTATTGAAAGAGAAATAGAGATGGTACCTGAAATAACACATGAAATAGAGCAGGAACTTTCTACGGAAATTAATTCTGAAGAAGATTTTTCTGAATCATCTACTGACTCCGAAGAACAGGTGGATGAAAAATTGTTGGTATCTGAACCAACCGAAGGAATAAACAAAGAAATTGCGCTAGTTCCGTCAGTGCAAAAGGCAAATCTTCATATAAATTATGATGTGGGTACCTTTATTCTCCAGAACAAAACACCTCTTGTTTATCAGTGTCAGGTAAGTTATCGGTATCCAGAATTTAAGCCTATAGAAACTTACTCGATTTTTGATCATGAAGCGGAAATACTCATTACACATAAAAAAGGAATAGAAAAAAGAAATCCTAAGAATCGCATTGATCTGCAATTAAATACCGATATCGTTTATGATATTTTCCTTGAAACCGGTGCTACCTCAATAGAGTATGATCTATCAATATTTAAGATAGAAAGTCTTAACATAAAGAGTGGTGCATCTAAAATATACTTAATAATTCCTCAATATGATGGAAAGATAAAAATAGATTCCGGTGTATCAAAAATTGATATAGCTATCCCGACAAATGTTGGAGTAACCATTAATTTAGAAACTGGTCTAAGTTTAAAAAATTTAGATGAACATTTCAAAAAACAGGATAACGACAAGGTATATATCACTGATAATTATTGGAATGCTGAATATAAAGTTGATATAATAGTAAATACTGGTATTTCACAGATTAAGGCATATTATCTATAAGTTCCCGGTATGTTTTGATTATACCTGTTGCATTTAACCTGTATAATTATTTTATAAAACATTTGATACATTTATTTAAAAATAAACAAAATATATTTTATGCTTTTAGGATAGTCCTCTGTATGAAGACTATCCTAAAATTTTTTTAAATATAAGTATTAACTTTCAATTTTAAAAATAATCTCTTTTTTCTTTTCATCAAAATCTACATGTACCTTATCTTTTTCTTTAATCTTTCCTTCCAGTATTTGTAAGGCTAAAGGGTCTTGGACCTGTCTCTGAATAGTCCTTTTAATAGGCCTTGCGCCAAACTGAGGATCAAATCCTCTTTCGGCAAGTATTCCTTTAACTCTACTGCTTACTTTTAGTTCAATCTCCATATCTTTCAGTCGTTTTTGTAAAATATCGAGCTGAATATCTACAATCTTTATTACCTGCTCTTTTTCCAGGCGATTAAAGGTAATAATTTCATCAACCCTGTTTAAGAATTCCGGTTTAAAATGTTCCCTTAATACCTGTTCAATCTGCTTTGTCATCTCTTCCCTATTACTAGAATTCATCTGATAAATAAATTTGCTCCCTATGTTGGAAGTCATAATAAGAATTGAGTTTTTGAAATTAACTACTCTGCCCTGCCCATCTGTCAACCTTCCATCATCCATTATCTGTAGTAATATATTAAAGACATCATGGTGAGCTTTTTCTATTTCATCAAAAAGAATTACTGAGTACGGACGCCGTCTGACAATTTCAGTTAGTTGACCACCTTCCTCATAACCTACATAACCCGGGGGAGCACCAATTAATCTGGCAACACTATGTTTTTCCATATATTCAGACATATCTATCCTTATTAATGCATTCTCATCATTAAATAAGAAAGCTGCCAGGCTTCGGGCTAATTCTGTTTTTCCTACTCCTGTTGGCCCCATAAAAATAAAAGAACCAATAGGTCTATTAGGATCTGAAATTCCTACTCTGGAGCGCCTGATAGCATTGGCTACCAGATTTACCGCTTCATCCTGTCCTACTACTCTTTTCTTTAATTCCTGTTCGATATTTATTAGTTTTTCTGTTTCACCTTCCATTAAACGACCAACAGGAATATTAGTCCACTTAGCTACAATCTGGGCAATATCCTCTTCGGTAATCTCTTCTTTTAACATTCGTGAACCTTTTTGTAATGAAGCAATTTTTTCATTATTTTCTTCCAGCTGTTTTTCGAGTACTGGCATTTTACCATATTTGATTTCTGCTAATTTATTCAAATCTCCGCTTCTTTCAGCCTGTTCTGCTTCCGTTTTAACCTTTTCTATTTCACTTTTCGTCTGATTAATTTTTTGAATAATCTCTTTTTCATGATTCCATCTGAGCATTAGATTATTCTTTTCTTCCTCCAGATTACTTAAGTTATGGTCAATATTTTTTATCTTTTCCCTGGCAATAGCATTATTCTCTTTTTTCAATGCCTGCCTTTCTATTTGTAACTGCATTATCTTTCTTTGAATCTCATCTATTTCAAAAGGCATGCTGTCAATTTCCATTCTCAAACCAGAAGCAGCTTCGTCAATCAGGTCAATCGCTTTATCCGGTAAAAAACGGTCAGTAATATATCGATTAGATAGAGTAGCAGCAGCTATTAAGGCTGAATCCATTATCTTTACACCATGATGCACTTCATAACGCTCTTTTAATCCTCTCAAAATAGCAATAGTATCCTCGACAGTAGGTTCTTTAACCAGTACCATCTGAAACCTTCTCTCTAAAGCAGCATCTTTCTCAATATATTTTCGGTATTCCTTTAAAGTGGTAGCACCTATAGCATGCAATTCACCTCTTGCTAAAGCAGGTTTTAGCATATTTGAAGCATCCATAGCCCCTTCAGCCGCCCCAGCTCCTACTAGAGTATGCATCTCATCAATAAATAAAATTATTGAACCGGCAGCATTTTCCACCTCTTTTAATACAGCTTTAAGCCTGTCTTCGAACTCTCCTCTGAATTTTGCTCCAGCAATCATGGCGCTAATATCCAGGGCAACAACCCTTTTATCCTTAATTCCTTCTGGAACATCCCCGCTAACAATTCTACGGGCTAATCCCTCTACTATAGCCGTTTTTCCAACTCCCGGTTCGCCTATTAATACAGGATTATTTTTTGTTCTCCGTGATAATATCTGCATAGTACGTCTAATTTCATCATCTCTGCCAATTACCGGATCTAGTTTTCCTTCTCTGGCTAATTGAGTCAGGTCTCTGGAATATTTCTCTAACGCCTGATATTTCTCTTCCGGATTCTGGTCAGTTATCCTTTGATTTCCCCTAATAGTAATCAAAGCCTGATAAACCTTATCCCTATTAATACCTCTTTCTTTGAAGTATTTTGAAAATGAACTATCTTCTAATTCAATTAATGCTAACAGGAGATGTTCGGTACTAATGTATTCATCTTTTAGTTTAGAGGCTTCCTGTGTTGCTCTATTAAAAACGGTATTTAACTCATTGCCTGCATACTGACCACTGCCTCCTCCATGGACAGTAGGTAATTGTCCAATTCTTCTCATCAAAAATGATTCAAGATCTGCAACATCTATTTCTAGCTTAGAAAAAACAGCAGGAACAATGCCTTCCTTCTGGTTAATCAGGGCTAACAAAAGATGCTCACTCTTTATCTCTTGATGATTATATTGTAAAGCCAGTTGCTGTGCCTGACTAATCGCTTCCTGGGCTTTTATTGTATATTTATCAAACTGCATTGTCGTTCTCTCCTTTTATAGTATTCTTTACTATTATACTAATATAATTATACTGCTAGTGTCAATTATCCATTTTTCGTAATAATATTTCTTATTTATGTTATGTTTCTGTTATTTTACCACTGGAAAATAATAAGCATTCAATGTTTTTACATACTTGTATATTTAGCTAAAAAATATTGAAGAAGGTTTGTCCACTTATGAGGAATTAATTATGTCTTTTAAATATCTTTTCTCAACCATTTTTAGAAGTATTAGTTGTACCCACTAACACTTTAATGATATCAAAACAGCCTTTATATATAAATCTCCTGATTTTGAACGTTTAACAATTCAGTCGTAACTGCTGCTGAGCAATGCTCTTTCAACAATTCAGCAAGTTCATCACGTGCTTCAATAATAACATTTTCTGGTATACTTCCTATACCATCAACATTGATAACAATCTCTTTTGAATTTAATGTTATTTTCGAAAATTCAGCATTCCTCCAGTTCCATCTTCTACACATAACCATATTGCTCCCATCATCAAAAAAGATCACTTCCCCCTTTTCCGGGTGTTCTCCTCTAGTACTACCCAATCCGGTGAACAATTCATCACCTTTCGCAAAATCCAGACATAAGTTACCAATTATTTTTTTTGTATCATCTCCACCACAGGGAATAAGGTATTTAATAGAAATATAATTAAAAAGAGTTACTACTGAATTGATAAATGGCAGTCCTCCTCCAGCAATAATTCTGGTAATTAATGATTTAATGGAAGGAAGGTATTGTTCAGGGTCAGAGCCAAATTCTTTGTGTGCTTCATCCCATGCTTTTATATATGGATTATTTAAAACATTATTTTGTTCTATTTTCATTTGTTTTATTAATTTATTTAACGGGTTTTTGATTCTCCTATTCTTATCAGTAATTTGAACATTTTTAGCTATTAAAATTCCTCGTACAAATGATGGAAATTTCACAAAAATAGAAGGACTGATCATTACTTTCTTCACTATATTTTGAAATCTCCTTTCTAAAAATTATGAAAACTTAATATTATTGAAAATATTCCTGCATGTAGACAGGAATATTTTGAAAAATACAATATTTTATCCATTTAAGGATGACTACAAATAATTAGTTAAACTTCAATGGGGGAATTTTATTTATTTTTTCTAATCGTCTTATTTCATCTCGTATCTCAGCAGCTTTTTCGTAATTTTCTTTATCGACCTCTGTTTGTAAATCATTTTTTAGTTGAGATAAACGTACAGATACCTCTTCTTCTTTTGAAGGATGAACAATTGATGCTTGCTTCATAACTTCTTCAGCGATATAAATCGGTGATTCCAGCCTCAAAGCTAATGCAATGGCGTCGCTTGGTCTTGCATCGATAAACAGCTGTTTTTCTCCTTTTTTTAACCAGATAGTTGCAAAATAGGTGTTATCCCTGATATCGGAAATAACAACTTTTTCCATTTTTAATTCAGCTGATTCAATTATGTTTTTCATTAAATCAGGAGAAAAAGGCCTGCTTGGTTTTGTATTTTCTAAAGCAAGAGATATCATTTTGGCTTCAAAAGGGCCTATCCAGATTGGTAACCATTTTTTTTCATCTTTATCTTTTAAAATGACTACAAATCCATTAGTTGCAGGATCAATTGCTACTCCAAATACTTTAACAAATATCATCCTTCTCCTCCTTTCTTTCTGTATAACCTCTAGCAAAGGTATCTACCTCTATTTATAATTATTATAACATATTATCTTGGGGATATAAACCAATTCGTAATTATGAGAAATTTTCAATGATGATAAATTTATAGAAATTCGTTTTGTAGGGAATTTAAATAAAGATGATATACTTCTTTTAATTAGTGTTATTAATTTTTTAGCATTTAACTCATATTGCTTTATTACATCTAAAATAGAATATGCCACTTACAATAATTATTGTGGCGCCAATAATTGACCATAAGTCTGGGATAACACCAAGAAAAGTAATTTCTAAAATTGCAGCAAAGATAATCTGTGTATATAAGTATGGTGCAACCATACTTGCTGGGGCATATCGATATGCCAGTGTTATGCCAATTTGGGTTCCAATAGCGGCTAACCCTATGATTATTAAATAAATAAAATTCAAAAGGTCAGGGATTACAAAATTACCCTCCCAGAACAGTAAGATAGCTGAACTCACACCGGTAATATAGGCATAATAATTAATAATAACCCAATAATTGTCACTCAAACGAAGGTGTCTTATTACAATATGTGCTGCACCCATTAATATTGCTGATAACAAAGCCACAAATGCAGGTAAAATGTCAACTCTAAAGCCTGGTTTAATTACAAACAAAGCTCCAATAAAAGCAAGTAAAATGAAGGGAGTCTGACTGAAATTGTACTTCTCTTTAAGAAATGTTATGGACATTATTATAATAAAAAATGGACTTAGACGTTGAATAGCGGTTGAATCTGTTATAGACATTGTAGTATATGTATAAAACATAGCGGTCACACCCAATGCCCCAAAGAATCCACGTAAAAATAGGAATGGCTTATTGTTACCCAGGATTGGTATATCTTTTTTCATCACTATAATAATGGGGATTATAATCATGGAGGGAATATTTCTAAATAAAACTATCTCCATGAGAGGAATATTGTCTAATAATTTGATAACAAATGCCATCAGAGCAAAAAAGAAAGCTGCCATTACCATTAACAATATTCCCATTTTAGTGCTACCTTTACTCTTTTCCAGCTCTTCTTGGTGATT
>JAXGTM010000021.1:0-17733 GCA_040774925.1 Atribacterota bacterium
ACTTCTTTTTAGTAACTGCTATCCTTATCATGTTTATAATATTAATAAAGATGTTAAAGATGATTGTGTATAGAAAAGATGAAGAAGATTTTTAAAAAGAATTATGAAATACATTCCTATGATGTTATGAGGAACCAGCTGCTTAGTCCCGTCAGGTTGGTAGATTATTTAAATGATATAGCAGGTAACCATTCTGAATCATTAGGCTATTCTATGAGAAATCTCTTTGAAAAGGAAATTTCCTGGATAGTCCTCTCCTGGAATCTCACTATAAACAGACTTCCTTATTTAAGAAGTAAGATCAATATAGAGACCTGGGTATCCCAAGTAAAGCGTAGTTTTGCCTATCGTGAATTCTTATTGAAAGATGAGAATAATGAGATATTCTGTAAGGCATCTTCTCTCTGGCTCTTTTATCATATTACTAAACGGAGACCAGTCAAAATCCCTTCTGATTTGGTCAATCTCTGGATTTTAAATAGTGATACTTCCTGCCCTGATTCTATTATCGAATCTGATATCTTTAAGGGATTGGATTTCGATTATAATGAATCTGATTATGCTGTTGAGAAACAGGATATAGATGTATTAGACCATGTACATAATTCCAGGTATATTGGCTGGATTATAGATAGTAAGCCGGACAATATAAAAAAAGATTATTCTTTGAAACATTTACAGGTTTCCTATCACCACGAAGTCAAATATCCTGAAAATATCACAGTCAAGCAAAAGATATTTTACCAAAAAGATAAAAGGGATTTGTTTATACTTGACCAGATATGGAATAAGAGCAAAGAGACCATATCATCGGAGATAGCAACTTATTGGAAACTATCAGTATAAAAAACTTTCAGTATAAACCTGCCAGTAACGTCTTTTTCGAGTTTAAATATTTCAGTTCTTTGGCTCTTTTTAAATAATGATTATCTCTTTAGAAAACCTATTAAGAATGTCAGCCCCTTTTGCTCCTACTACTACAATATCCTCAATACGAATACCAAATTTGCCCGGTATATAGATGCCCGGTTCTACGCTGAAAGCCATTCCTTTCTCTAATACCTGTTTATTGCCTGTTCTGATGTATGGCGCCTCATGTACGCTAATACCTATACCATGGCCTGTTCTATTTAAAAAGTTTTCCCCATAACCACCTCTGGTAATAACATCTCTTGCTGCCTTATCTACATCTTCAGCGGTGACTCCGATTTTGACTTTCTCCTCAGCAGTCTTATTGGCTTCTAATACGATATTGTAGATTTTTCTTTCTTCTTCTGTTATTCCACCAATAAAAACAGTTCTGCTTATATCCGAACAGTAGTCTTCATACTGACATCCCAGATCCATGATTATAATATCCTTTTCTTGAATAGTCCTTGAATCATCACAATAATGTGGCATAGAGCTATTGGGACCTGAAGCAACGATAGGATTAAAAGCCATAGGAACGCCTTTTTTAGTGAATAATTCTTCTATCTTTTCTTTTATATTTTTTTCCGTCATTCCTGGTTTGATATATTCTATTACCTCTTCTACAACTTCATCAGCTATATGGGCAGCTTTTCTTAATTTTTTTACTTCAATATCATCTTTTCTCACTCTCAGTTGTTCCAATATATCATGCCCATTAATAAACTTTGCTCTTATCCGGTTCTGTATATCTATAAGGTCTATACCTCTGATAGCATTGTTAATGGCAATTGTTTTCCTTTCCAATCTATATTTTTGATTAACTGCTTCTATGGCATCCAGGAAATTTTCACTATCTCTCCACATAAAGATTTCAGTATCTAGTCCAAGGTTGGTCTGAGCCTCTTCAAAATAAAGGTGAGGAGAGATATGGTAATACTTTCCATCAGCTTGAAAGAAGAAAGCCTGAAATCTTTCACAGACATGGACATTAAAACCGGTCAAATAATATAGGTCGACAGAAGGACCAATAATGACTACATCAATCTTTTTTTCTAACAAAAGTCCATGGAGCCTGTCAGCATATTTTTTATTTAACATATTTTCTTCTCTTCAATGAGTATTTTTTTGAACAAGCTGCTACATGATATCTATATCCAATTGTTTCCTCATTGCCTGAATTCTCTTGTTCCAGGCATGCAGTCCAAGTGCAACCCCTATTACTCCATAGGAGATGAATGCTCTAAAGAATTCACCAATCTGAGCATCCCCGAAAAGGTTGTTGCCCGCCTTTGGTGATACTATGAAGAGGGTATGAAACAGGATAATACCCAAAATAGCCTGTCCGCTGGTAGCTCTGGTAACGGATGCTCCTCCTAAAAGTATTGCAGCGATTGAAAAGGTAGCTATCTGTACATGACTACCATAAGTAGAAAGAGTACCAATATTCTGCAGAAAAATAATCTGTCCCCAGGCTGCGAAAACAGTAGAGATTACCATAGCTATGATTCTTGTCCTGTCTACATCTATTCCGGAAATTTTGGCTATTTCCATATCATGGCCGATGGTCCTGAAATCTTGCCCCAATTTAGTCTTAACGATCAATTCGTTAAATCCCCATATTGCAGCTATAAATATAGTTGTTATAATGGGAAGTTTTACTGATTTCAATAGAGAGCCGGATTTAATGATATATAAACTTATCCCCAGAATTGAAGTCATAATAATAAGCTGAGTAATAAATTTGAAATTATCCACTCCTTCATTAATACTTCTTTTTCTTAAAAAATAGTGAATAATTAAGCCTGTTATAACTACTGTGGATATAATTACTAATACATTAAAAAGAGGGTATTTAAATACATCGTCAAGGGCATATTTGAGTCCGGTTTTTGTCGCCAGATCAATGGTATTTCTAATTCCTATCCCTCTGCTCAATACCAGATCCGGATTTTTTATAGGAATTAATGTTCCAACAAGAAAAAGAAGAATGAATTGATAGACACCATTGGCAAAAAATCCTGCAATCATGCTGGTAATCATCTCCTGTCCTTTAGTTCTGTTAAGCAACATTGCAGTTATAATACCAAAAAGTATAGCAAATGGGGTAGAAAGCAAGATACTCCATAAAAATCCTGCAAAACCGGCTATCTTAAGGTGAGTAACTATAATAATACCGAATTGACCCGCCATCGCTCCAATAACTATGCCAAAATTTAAGCCCAGTCCGGCTATGACAGGTATAACCAGAGCAAGAACTAAAAAAGAGTTTCTGGTTATTCTTGATAATAGTGTATTAACAATAAATACCAGGGGCAATTCTGAAAAATAGACTCCCGCCAGACAGATTATAATGAAAAGTATAGGAACACTGTTGTCAAACAAAAGTCTTTTAATTTTTGTGGATAACTTTAATTGAGATATTTTTGTTTGATTTGTTTCAGCCATTTTATGATTCACCCCCCATTTTAGTGAGAGCATAGAGAATTATTCCATTTTGAACTATCATTCTAAGTACCTCTGATAAATTTCCTTCAGGAAACATCTGATTCGCCACAGGTAAGGCGACAGTTAGTAATCCCTGAAACAAAAAAGTCCCTATTATTACATGAGAAATACTTATTTTTGAAGTAGTAGCTCCTCCAATCAAAACAGCTGCAACTGCTGGAAATGCCATGTAAAGAGGGGCTAGATATAGCTGCAGAAAACCAAAACTGAGTGAATAGACTATAACTCCAATTGCTCCCAGAATTGTTGATAATATTGTTCCTATTACTCTATTTTTATCTACATTAATACCTGAGGCAGCAGCAAATCTGGGGTTAGCTCCGGCTGTACTCATCTCTATCCCTGCTTTACTTCGAGAAAAAAGCCATACCAATCCACAGCATCCTAAAAAAAACAATAATAAACCTGTAGGAATATATACTCCTCCTATGGCAAAACCCCATAATCTGTTTAATACCTCTCCAAAGGTTGAGGCTAAAGATACTGTGACTCTCAATCCCTTACCTATCGGCCATCTCATTTCAGGATGGGTAAAGGGTAGAGTAACCCATCCTATCTGCAAAAAGGAGACGATGGAAAAACCTGTATAGGTAGCAACTAACATTTCAGAGCCCTTTATTTTATTCAGAAGAATACCATATAACCATCCGGATATTATTGCAAAAGGAATTGAAATAATAATGGCAGAAATAAAACCATAACCAAAGACTGGTGAAGTAAGGCTAAATTCGATAGCTATAAGACTACCCAATAATCCACATATAATGCCAATAGGTAATGCAAAATTAGGTCCTGTTCCGCACTGTATGGCAGGTACCATTGCCAGAGAAAGTACTCCAAACATACCAAATCGTCTGATAATATCAGAAACAATTAAACCAAAAGGAAGGTCTATAATAATTGCTAAGATACATATAAGTAAAAATAGAAGGCTGATAATAAGTCTGGGAAGGCCGATTCTATTAATAATGTTATTTATTTTTTCCTTCATGCTATCATGCCTCCTCACTTTGAACTTTTTTGTATTCTCCCGCCATCATCAAACCAAATTCTCTATCACTATTGCTTGGCTTGAGGATTCCAGCCACTTTACCTTTAAATATAATTGCAATTCTGTCACAAATAGAACGGAGCTCTACTAATTCACTGGAGGTCATTATAATAGTCATACCCAACTCTTGATTTAACCGTAACAAAAGGTCTAGAACCAGCTTTTTTGCACCAACATCTATTCCTCTGGTCGGTTCAGATACAAATAATACCTCAGGCTCCAGAGCTAATGCTCTTGCTACACATACTTTTTGTTGATTGCCGCCACTGAGCTGTCTGGCCAACTGTTGGGGATGTGTGCACCTTATATCCAGTTCTTGAATTATTTTGCTGGCATAATCTCTGATTTCCCTGCTATCTAGCTGATTAAAAAACCCGTACCTTTTTAAAAATTTTCCTTTAGTATACATAGTTGTTAAAATTATATTTAGTTCTATTGATGCATCTAACAGCAAGCCAACTCCCCTTCTGTCTTCAGAGACAAAAGCAAGTCCTTTGTTTAAAGAGTTTTTGGTATTATTAAGTTCTAACTGCTCTCCTTTGAAAAAAACCCTACCTTTACTGGGATATAAACCCATAATTCCATTTGCTATTCCTACCTTTCCCTGTCCAGCCAGACCTCCAATTCCAAATATCTCTCCTCTACAAATTTCTAAATCTACACCATTTACTTTTTCACCTGGCATCTCTACTTTTAAATTATCAGTTTTCAAGATGACTTCTTCTTTTATACATTCTTTTTCCTGTTCAGATTTTCCCTTCAAATCAATTTTCCTGCCTACCATAATCTCAGCCAGTTCAGCAATATTGGTATCTTTACTTTTTTTGGAAGCTGCTATTTCACCATCTCTAAGAACAGTAATATTATCTGCAATCTGCATAACTTCACTCAACCTGTGAGTGATAAATAATATTGCAATACCTGACTCAGCCAATCTTTTCATGGTTGAAAGAAGGTTATCTGCTTCACTTTCGGTTAACACTGCGGTTGGTTCATCGAAAACAAGCAGTTTAAGATCTGTTTTATCAATCTCCCTGGCAATTTCAATAAACTGCATGTGCCCTACCGGCAATCCGGCAATAGTTACCCATTCGTCAATATTCAGTCCAACTCTGTTTAGAGCTTGCCTGGTATCTTTTGCCATAGCTCTCTGATTAAGAATTTTCAGTCTATCACTTTTAAACAGTTTACTAAAACAGTTGTCCTGTGTAATCTCTCTGTTGATTTTAATATTCTCTGTTATAGTGAAATCTGGTATAAGCATAAATTCCTGATGAACCATGCCTATTCCCATATTCATTGCTTCAAATGGTGATTTTATGTCCATTTGTTTGCCATCAAGGAAAATTTCACCAGAATATCCGCCTGTGGAGTGAATAACAGGCATTCCAAACAATATATTCATCAGTGTTGATTTTCCCGCGCCATTCTCTCCAATTAAGCCATGAATCTCTCCTTTTTTAACAAAAATATTGACACCTTTCAGTACTTTATTTCCGTAATACTCTTTCCCAATATTGTTCATTTTTAAAATATATTCTTCGGTCATGCAGTTACCGCCTTCTTATTCAATTAAAAGGTAAGACTGCTTTAATCAGCAATCTTACCTTTTTCTCAAATCTTCATTTTTAGAATATTCAAGTACGGAAATTTAGAAAGTAATATAATCAAGCAATACTGTCTGGAAGTTATCGTAGGTAACTCCGCCTTCTACCAGAGGATTAAGTGTGATATCAACACCGGCATAATCGGCAAGTTTCTGGGTCAGAACGGGAATATTCATTTTTTCTGGAAACTCTCCCAAGATCCAGGATTTGGCATATTCAGCCAAGCCATTGATAAACATCATAGCAACAGGTACCGGCCAGGTTGAGGTTCTTCCGGTCATCCCTTTTGCAGCCATAATCTTGGTAATTTCTTCTACCACGTAAGGAATATCTCCCTGTTTGTCTTCAGGAATTTCTATTCCCAGCGCAGATGGGAATCCATGAAGAGGTGACGGACAGCATGGTTGAGCATAAATAGCTCCGGTTGCCACAATGGCGGTAATTAAAGGAATCTGTTGTGAACAGTTGGTACTGAAGAAGCAAGTATCTTTACCGTATTTTTCTACCATTCTGGGAACATCTTCCAGGATAAATTGTTGTGAACCGGAAATACCAGCATCACCGGTGGGATCCGGTGAGGTTGCATCAACAAATTCCAGACCAAGACGGGCACATTCACTCTTTAAGATTTCTCTTCTTCCCGATAGAATGGGATAAGACATATGTCTGGGGAAGGAATAGTGTACCAGTACTTTTGCTCCTAATTTTTGAGCTTGAGTCGGGATAGTGTAACCCATTCCTAGCTCGTCTGATGCTAATACCAGATCTGCTCTGGCAGAAATTACCGGTGGGTCTTCATGCTGGACAGCGGTTAAAATAAGAAGATCATCTCTTAATTCTTTGACAGTATCAATACCGGGGGAAGTTCCAGGAACTGCCTGACATATTATTAGTGCTTTCACATCCGGGTCTGAAGCCATACTTACCATATTGGCAATTGTTGTTTCCTGCTCATCCATAAATTTATCAGGATAAGTCATCAGGATGACATGTTCAGGACCGTATTTGGCAAGCACTTCCTGAGCCGCTCTGAATTCTTCTTCCCCTTGAGTGACAGTACCTGTCATTATACCGATTTTCCACTTATCCTGCCCCAATGCGGTAAAAGTCATAAGAGATAGTAGAAAAACTACTATTAAAGCAAGCAAAAAATGTTTTCTGTAATTACTCATTTTTTCCCTCCAAATATTTTTTGAAATATTCAAATCTACGATGTATGAAAAAAGATAGTCTGCCTGAACTTAAAACTCAGTGTTTCGTTTATTACACCTCCTTCTAAATTTCTTTTTTTAGCAGCTATTATAAAAGTAAAGGTATATTAAATATTCAATATTTTCAGAAAAGGGATAAAAATAGAAAAGTAGTTTTTTATTTTACTCTCATAGTTTCTTTTTTTATAGTTTAATCAATTTATATGTATATGTTTTAATTATATTCAACTAATTAATTTATTGTCAAGCCTTATCCAGATTACCATCATTTCCTTACCTGAATAGTTATACCAAAACAAAAAAGGCAAGATTACTAATTAATAATCTTACCTTTAATATTAATATTCCTGTATTTTTTAATAGATTCAGTAAAAGAGCTAAAATGTTAACAGAAAAAGTCATAAGAGAAATGAGAAAAACAACTGTTAAGATTATCAGAATTCTTCTTTTTAAGTCATGCATTCATCTTCTCTAATTTTTTTCTTTTAGCATCGTTTTCCCTAGTATCAATACAAATGACTTGCCTATGGGTTTATATTATTCACTCACATCCTTCAAATAGTCCTGTTTAAAAAAAGAGAAATAGTATTCAGTAAAGTGTATAAGCGAATAAAAATGATAAAATTTTACATTTTTGGAGAGGAATATTTTCCCCGGCTAAATCTGTCGTCACATTAACCAATTTATATTTAATTTGAATATTCCATAATTGCTATAAATAAAATTCCATTTATATTTTATTAAAAACTTTGAATTGCCCTGTTAAAAAGACTCATCTATTAAATATTATTATTTTAATAAGTTATAGGGTTATGACAGGCAACCAGGTGTTCTGGCTCAATTTCAGTGAGAGCCGGATATTCATTTTCACAGATCTCACTTTTTCTTTCACAAAGATACTTGTAGGGACATCCGCCAGGCATATTCCATACATCCGGAAGATCTTGGTCAGGTATTTTAACATTGTCTAGAGCTCTCTCTTTTTGTAATTCTCCCTGCATATCAGGTATGGTATCTACCAGCATTTTTGTATAAGGATGTGCATGCCTGACACATACAGTTTCCGTTAAGCCTATTTCGACAAATCTTCCCAGATACATTACAGCTGTTTGGTGACACATTTGCCGTAAAACTGACAGGTTATTAGATGTAATTAAATAGGTTGTTTCCTGTTCTAAATCTTTAAACAGATTTAGCACCTGTGCCTGTATAGATACATCAAGAGCAGAAAGCGGCTGATCTAGAATAATCAATCTGGGTTCAAGCATTAAAGCCCTGGCTATTCCCACTCTCTGCTGCTGGCCACCGCTTAATTGTCTGGGAAAACGATTGTAATGATCTGCCTGAAGACCAACTTTTTCTAAAGTATTTATTGCTTTTTCATAACGCTTTTTCTTATTATGCTCAATTTTTTGAACGATCAGTGGTTCTTCTAATATATCTCCGATCTTTATAAATGGCGGCAATGCCTGCAGAGGGTCTTGAAAGACTAATTGAAAGTCTTTGCGTACTTTGTTTAGTTCACCTGTCTTCATATTGACTATATTCTTTCCCATAAACAAAACTTCCCCGCTTGTTGGCTGGTAAATCCTAGACAGGCAGTAGGCAAGTACAGTTTTACCGCAACCAGTCTCTCCAATATAACCAAATGATTGTCCTTCATTCATTTTAAAAGAAATATCGTCGATGAGTTTGATATATCCAACAGTTTTATTTAATAATCCCTGTTTAATAGGAAGATATTTATTTAAATTATTTACCTCCAGTAAAGGAGTTGTCATTTTAAGCACCTCACTATCAACACATTTTTGGTTATCTTATTTAGTTCATTATGTAAGGATTAATGTTCACTATTGCCTGATACATAATTTTCAAGCAACAATTTTTTAAACAATTCACGCTAGTTAAAAGATTAATTATAGAAATAATAAATACTGGTTAATAATCATAAATAGGGTTAAAACAGGCGCAGAGCCTGTTCATATTAGCATAATGCTCCAGAGATGGTATTTCGTGTTCGCATCTTTCAATTTTCCTGCTACATCTAGACACAAAGGCACAACCTTTTGGCAAATCAGACATGTCCGGAGGAAAACCGGGGATAGCTTTAAGGTGTTTACCCTTAACGGTTCTTCTAAAAGATGGAACAGTCTCCAGCAAACCTTTAGTGTAAGGATGCAGGGGTTTGCTAAGAATATCAATCTTGTTTCCACTCTCAACAATATGGCCAGCATACATTACCTGAACCCTGTCAGCTAATTGGGCTATTACACCAAAATCGTGAGTAATAAATATGATTGAAACACCGGTATTTTCCTGAATCATTTTAAACGATTTCAGGATAATTTGCTGTACTGTCACTCCGAGATTTGTAGTCGGTTCATCAGCTAGAATAATCTTTGGTTCACAAAGCATGGTCATAGCCAGTACTATTCTTTGGATAAATCCATCACTAAATTCACAGGGAAATTTGGATATTATTGTATAAGCATCTGTCAGCCCTACTTTTTTCAGTGTATCAATTATTTTTTTTCTGGCTTCTTCTTTTGAAATTTGAAAATGCGCATTCAAAGAATCGATCATTTGAGAACCAATAGTAAATAAAGGATTAAGAGTAGTTGTTGGATTTTGGAAAACAATTGCTATTTCCCTTCCCCTAACCTTTTTCATTTCATTGTTGTTCAATTTAAGTAAATCTTTTCCATTAAATAGTATTTCTCCTCCGGTAATATAGCCCGGTGGTTTTACCATTTTCATAATACTTCTTGCAGTAACACTTTTCCCTGAACCACTTTCTCCAACAATACCTAATGTTTCACCTTTTTTTAATTTAAAACTAACATTATTTACTGCAATAAGTTTTTTGTTTTTACGATTACTATTTAACCTAAATTCTGTATGAAGATTAGTTACATCCAGGATTGTGGTATTGTTATCACTCAAAGTAAATCTCCTTTTTTCTATTCTGTATTTATCCTAAGCGTTTTATCCCCATTGTTTCTCTTATCCCTTCTCCTATTAAATTTAGAGATAGTAGACAAAGAAACAACGCTCCACCTGGTAAAGTAAATATCCACCAGGCAGTAGAAAGATATTTTTTACCATCAGCCATTATGTTCCCAAGTGAAGGAGTGGGAGGTCTGACACCTATTCCCAGGAATCCTAATATAGTTTCTAAAATAACTATGGCAGCAAAATCTAATATTGCAACCACTACAACATTGGGCAATATCTGGCTGGCAAGGTATTTCTTTATCACCCGTGAGTGCCTGGTGCCCATTGAATAAGCTGCATAAACATATGGTATATTCTTTTTTTCAAAAACACTGGATCTCACCACTCTGGCATATTCCGGCCATGAGCTTAGTGTCAATACAACAATAATTAAGAATATTGTTGGTGTTGTTAATGAAAGTATAGATACAGCCAGTATTATAAAGGGAAAACTTAACTGTATCTCTATTATTGAAGAAATTAAATTATCTAGAAACCCTCCAAAATAACCGGCAATTAAGCCAAGTGTACTGCCAATTGTTAGGGCTGCCAGAACTACAGTAAATGCTATTAAAAAAGAGACGCGTAAACCGTACAATATTCTTGTAAATAAATCTCTTCCTATACCATCAGTACCAATGATATGTTCCCTTGTTCCACCTTCCATCCATGACGGGGGAGTCAGCCTTGAAGAGATTGCCCCCTTATAAGGGTCATGAGGTGTTACCATCGGTGCAAAAATAACCAATAACAATAGTATTGTAAATAAAAAAATACCTACACTAAAATATGCATTCTTAAAATATTCTGAAAGTATTTTTAATTTTTTAAACATTATTATTTCTTTATATCCTCATTCTTTTACGTATTCTAGGATCAATCAATATCTGTACAATATCTACTCCTGTACTTATAAGAGTACATATTACTGCAAAAACAACAACCAGGCCCTGGATTAACTGATAGTCTCTTCGTTGAACTGCAATTAATGTTAAAAGTCCCAAACCGGGAAATGTAAAGAGATATTCAACCATAATGGTTGTACCCAGCAAAGCACCTGATTGTAAGCCCAAAACGTTTATTAATGGAATACTGGCATTAGCAAAGGCATGTATCCATATAATTATTTTATTGGAAATTCCTCGTGCTTCGGAAAAAAGTATATAGTCCTGTACCAGTACATCCTCCATACTGAGACGGATTGTACGAAGTTGAGAAGGAATTAAAGTGGTAGTCAAAGTTATTATTGGTAGAATATAGTATTGCCAGCCATTATAACCAAATCCTGGCAGCAATTTGTAGCGAACAGAGAGTATCAGAATCAATACCATCCCGAACCAGAAATATGGTATAGAAGCAATAAGGGTAGACAAAAAGAATGATACTCTGTCAATAATAGAGCCTGGCCTTACTGACGAAATGACCCCTAAGGGAAATGAAATTGCCAGGGAAAGGATGAGTGAACCAATAATCAAAACTAAAGTATGAGGAAATACACTGAAAATTACAGAAACAACACTTTTTTTATGGTAATAAGATTCTCCTAGATCTCCTCTAAGAACCTGCCCGATAAATTTTGTATATTGTAAAAATATTGAACCAGTTAAGCCTAATTGCTCTCTTATCTGTTGTTTTGCCTCTTCTGTTGCCATTGGCGCAATCAAGCTAGCCGGATCACCTGGCATTATACGAATTACAAAAAATACTAAATACGATAGTATTAATACAACAAAAATCGCTCTTAAAATTCTCCTCAAAAGTATTATAAACACAATTGAAACCTTTCGTTGAACTTTTTACTGCTTTATATTAAATAACTAAATCAGAAAACCATAAAGAAGAAAAGCAGTGATGTCAATAAATAATTTAAAGAATAATCTTTCTTCAAAGATTAACTTTCACGACCTTTTAGTAAGGTCGTGAAAGTTAATAGTTACAGGAGAAAATATTTTCCTGTTTTCAGTAATCAATCTAATCTTCGAGATAAGCCTCGTGAAGAGATAATTTGGCATAAGTAAGTTCCCAACCTTTAAGTTTTTTACTTACACCGGTAATCATCTCTGAATTTACCAGAGGAACACTTGGCATTCTGTCTAAGAGGACTCTGTTTACCTCTTCATGTAAATATTTTTCTCTCTCGTTGATATCAACTATGTTACTTTCAGTTTCTAAAACCTCATCAATTTCTTTTTCGTTAATTGCATTCATCAATCCTACTGAATGGAACAGCATCTGCAGGGTAGTATCGGGTTCAGGTGCAGACATATTCCACCCGCATAAGATTATGTTTCCAGCATCGTGATTATAAAGCATATCATTCCAGGCTGCAGTTTCTGTTGGTGTTAATTTTACATTAATCCCGATTTCTCCTAAGGTTTGAGTAATATATTCACCATATTCGACTGTTTTGGGATAGTTTCCTACCGGTATAATCCATTCAAATTCGGGGAGTCCAGCACCATTTGGATATCCAGCCTCTACCAGCAACTCTTTTGCCCTTTCCGGATCGTAAGTGAAATTATAGGGAGATTCACCTAAATAACCGAATTGTTTAACTGAGAAGAATCCTCCCGGAATTGCTCCTCCGCCTTGTAGAATATGCTCCAATATTCCTTCTCTATCTATTCCATAGGCAAAAGCTTTACGTAATGCAGCATTATCTTTAAAAGGTTGCTGATTATTTCTAAAGTGCATCCAGATTATTTCATTCATTAAAATCCTGTAAACTTCTGCATCTGCGCTGGCTTCAATGAGGGGTACCTGCTCTGTTTCAACTCGGTCAATTATATGGGCTTCTCCTGTTAGAAGTGCTGCCAAACGTGAATCGGGATCACCAACATATTTCCATATAAACTCACTCACCTTTGGAGCTCCTGCCCAGTAATCCGGATTTGCTTTAAAGTACATCACTTCGTTTTCATATTTCTGAAAAACCCATGGACCGGTACCTATCCACTGATCTCTCCATAATGCTGGGTTTTCAACAAATTCAGTTGGAACTATATCAGAAACAGCTGGAAATGTATGTAAGAGAGAGGCTGCTTTGGTATTTCTTGTTCCTATACGTACGGTATAGTCATCGATTACTTCGCAAACTAATGGTTCCGGGTAGTATGAACCGGTGGCAGCATCAGATCTGGAAATGTATTCCATAGTGGCTTTTACATCATTTGCAGTCATTACTTTTCCATTGTGGAATTTTACACCTTCTCTTAATTTAAGTTCAATAGTGTAATCATCAATGCTCTTCCATGATGTTGCCAGAGCGGGAACAAGATTGTTATCCCTGTCCACTGCGACTAATGGATCACAAATGAATTTACCTACTTTCTCCTGTGCATCGATAGTATGCATAGAGGGATCCCACATTCCTGTAACATTTTCAGCTGCTAAAAATATAATTGCATCACCATTAGCCAAAGTATTAATTGGAACAAAAACAAATAGCAAAATTAATGATATAAGGCTTAGTTTAATTTTCATACTGTTCTTCAAAATATACCTCCAAAATAATATTTTATCGATAATTTGTTCTAATTTCTTGTCTTAGGTTAGTATGTTCCCACCTCCTTTAACAGTATATTTGCTCTGTTAAAATATACTATCTTGAATTGGTTAGCTGTTAACAGATATTTTTCTTAAATCTGTTCAAATAGAACCGCTATCATTACAAATAATTTATCTATGGCTGCCTTACTTAATTATCTTCTAGATCAAGAAGTTTTTCCACCCAATCCAGGCCCAATTCCATTAACTTAACCCGTGTTGGATTACCATTATCCGGGTGCAATCCAGCCAGCTGATAATACATTTTTCTGGTTTTATAAAATTCCTCCTTGTTTATTGCCTGTCCTTCGGAGCTACCTCCTACCAGCCCTTCAAATATTCGGTCAGGTAGAACATCGTCAGACTCATTGAAACCTTCTCTGTAATTGAATGCCCTCATTAGATTTATTCTTCTTTCACCAACCAATAACAATTCCCATAAGTTTGTATCCCAACCAGTTGCCGCTTTTAATAATTTAACGACATGGCCCATATTATAAAAGGTACTGATTCCAAAACAGAACATACACAGTTCTAAGGTATCCAAAAGGCTGAAAACACGCTGAGTATAGGCAAAGAACTTTGCCTTTTCAAAGTTTAATTCATTAAGATTTTCAGCTTTATTGATACCTAGATTAATAACCTGCTCGTTGAGTGGTTCATATGTTATTAGGTCGTCATGCTCTGAAGATTGATGGTCAGCCCCAAAAGGATTACAAGCATAGGCGAGGGCTAAAGATGCTTTAATCCTGGGCATATGTGCGGGAAATTCCTGTTTTTTTACATGTATGGCATATTTTTTGGCTTCGGGTCCAATAATAGCAGCAGCCCTAGCACAGCCCTCTGCTAATATATTACCGAAACCTTCTCTTTTTCCTATCATTTCAATAATTTTTAGCACAGCATCAGTATTTCCAAATACTAACTCTATGCCACCTGTATCTTCTTCTGTTATTAAGCCTTTTTCAAAACATTCCATGGCAAATGCCAGAGTGCCGCCCAATGAAATAGTATCGATGGTATATTTATTGCAAAGCTCATTCGCCTTTGAAATCCCCACCAGGTCATCAATTTCTAAATAAGAACCCAGGCTAGCAATAGTTTCATATTCAGGTCCACCATATTCAGGGTCAACTTCATATGGCTCTTTAGCTTCAACTACCCTTTTACATCTTACTCCACAACCCCAGCAACTCTCTTTTTTAATTAAAATTGTGCTACTCAGCTTTTCACCTGAGATATTTTCGGCACCTTGAAAGACACCTGAAAGCCAGTTTCTAGTTGGCAGACCTCCAATGGACTGATTATAGCTAACAGTATTGGCTGTTCCATATTCTCGTAAGCTGATTACATTATAGTCTTCTTTTATTTGTTGCATACCGTAACGGGCAAGTTCTTTAATTTCTTCTTCATTCTGGAATACGGGCTTACCTGTGCCCCTTACAGCTATGGCTTTCAGGTTTTTTGAACCCATTACTGCACCCATACCATTTCTGCCATTAAAATGTTTTAATTCATTTGTAACACAGGCGTACCTTACCAAATTTTCTCCAGCCGGGCCTATTAGGGCAACTCTTATTTTGTCATCTTCTAGTTCTTCTCTTATTGCTGACTGCGCTTCTTTTGTGAATTTACCCCAGATATATGAGGCATCTTTTATTTCAAATTGACCATCGTGTATCCATAGATAAACAGGATTGGCAGCTTTACCTTTTATAACTATCGCATCAAATCCCGCTTTCTTTAATTCTGCCCCCCAGAAGCCTCCTCCTTGACTGTCTCCTAAGGTGTCTGTCAAAGGTGATTTTGCCGTAATATTAAACCTTGATGCTCCACTGATCATGGCACCCGTTGTCGGAGATATGGCAAAAACTAACACATTTTTTGGGTCAAATGCATCAATATTTTTATCCATCCCTTTAAATACATAATATGCGCCAAGGCAGCTCCCACCCAGATAAGTCCTATAAAATGACTCTGCGGGCTCTTCAATATAAAACTCTTCTCTTGACAGATCTACATGCAATATCTTCCCGCTATATCCTTTTGGTGTACCCATTTATACAGGCCCCCTATTAAATAGTACAAAATATATTCAAAAATTTTTATATTAATTAGAAAAAATTATCTTAATAATGTTGTAAGTTCTTTTTAAAATTATCCTGAATAATAACCAATATTATCATCCTATTCCTGCAATTATTCAGTTTGCACTATGTAAGAATATCTGTGGATGCTAATGTATGAACAATTCGACCTTTATTTTTTAGAACCTTTTTACCGAACCATTTTGTTTAGTTTTCTAAAAGTATCCTTCACATCAAAGGCATTGTTACAGTATATAGCGCCAAATCCGCACTTCTATACTTTCAATTATCAGCATTTTCAAAGAGGAAGGTACCCATCAAAGAAATTTCCATTCTTTTCAGACTACCAATATAAATATATATTTTTTTGTCTAAATAAGACAGTTATTAGGACTTATTTCAATAGATGTTAAATATTTTTATAGCATATGACCCCTATTTTGTCAATTAACCTATAGAGCTATTTCTTATATGGAAACACAATTATAGAGGTACATAACAAAGGATAAATCTAAAATTCTAATTCTTCTCAAGCATTAAAAATATTAGACGGTACACAACTGTTTTCACTGTATAATATTTCAATAACTACTTCATAGAAAAGAATATATTGTAAAATAGCATATTCTTTTTTTTGTTGTTCTGGTATATTATTAGTTTAACAAAGGTATTGTGAGAAATATATGTCGGAACAATTAATAAACCTAAAGAATAAGAGAATAACAGTAATGGGATTAGGTCTGAACCGCGGTGGTTTAGGTGTTACCCGTTTTTTGGCTGAATCGGGCGCAAAAGTATTCGTAACTGATCTGAAAACTGAACATGAATTAAAAGATACACTTAATGAATTGAAAGGTTATAGCAATATTCAGTATTCCCTGGGACAGCATCCAAAAGAATACTTTATTAACACAGATATGGTAATACAGAACCCTGCAGTTCCTCGTGATTCTAAATATCTACAAATTGCAAAAACTTGTGGGATATCGATTGAAACAGATCTATCTCTGTTTCTTAAAATATGCCCCTCCACAAACCTGATTGCCGTTGCCGGGACAAAGGGTAAAAGCACTGTTACCAATCTAATCTACCATACTTTTAATCAGGCAGGGAAAGATATAGTCCATGCCGGAAATATTGGTATTTCAGTATTTGATGTACTGCCTGAAGTTAATCCTGAAACCATCGTCTTGTTGGAAGTTTCCAGCTGGCAATTAGAAGGCCTCGTGCAATCACGAACACACCTAAAACCAAAAATTTCCATTTTAACCAATATACTCGCAGACCATCTTGACCGTTACGATAACTTTGAAGATTATGCTCTTTCTGAAAAACTTATCTTTAAATATTTAGACCAATCCGATTACCTGATAACCAGTTACGATAACCCTTTTACTAAAAATGTAAAATATGAAACTCCAGCTAATATTTATTGGTATAGCACTCAAAAAAAGGTATCTCAGGGGAGCTATCTTGAAGATAATAGACTGTTTTTTAAAGAACGTAGTAGGATTATAGATTTTTTAAATGTGAAAGATATTCCATTGAAAGGAATACATAATGTAAGCAATATTCTAGCAGCCTCAAATGTATTTTTCATCTGCAATTTGCCTTTATCATCTATTCAGAGTGGAATAAAATCTTTTCCTGGTATAGCAAATCGCATGGAAAAGATAAGGGCAATAAATGAGATAAATTTCTATAATGACACCTGCGCAACAACTCCTGATGCAACAATTGCGGCCATTAAATCATTTGAAGAGGAGCCTTTGATTTTGATACTAGGTGGCGGTGATAAGAAATTAAACTATAAGGAATTG
>JAXGTM010000022.1:0-17437 GCA_040774925.1 Atribacterota bacterium
GTATAAGAATAAGCTTTTTTTTCAATAATATCTATTATGCCTCGAAAATCTCCTTCAATACCCCAAGGAATCTGTAACACTAATGGCAAAGTAGATAATTTTTCTTTAATTGTTTTAATTGTTCCAAAATAATCCGCACCAACTCGGTCCAACTTGTTGATAAAAGCTATTCTAGGAACATTATAGCGATCAGCCTGGTGCCAAACAGTTTCTGTTTGTGGTTCCACCCCACCAACAGCGCAAAAAACAACAATAGCTCCATCAAGTACTCTCAAAGAGCGTTCAACTTCTACAGTAAAGTCTACATGGCCTGGCGTATCAATAGTATTAATTTGAAAACCTTTCCAAAATGATGTAGTCACGGCAGAGCTAATAGTAATACCTCTCTCTCTTTCTTGCGGCATCCAATCCATTGTTGCTGTGCCCTCATGTACTTCACCCATTCTATGTACTCTACCGGTATAATACAAAATTCTTTCAGTAACTGTTGTTTTTCCTGCATCGATATGTGCCATTATTCCAATATTTCGAACTTTCTGTAAACCGTTCTGATTGATCATAAATTATTATTTCTCTACTTTATTTTCTTTTACTGATATATATATTGTTAATTATCTATCAATTTTTTAATTTTAAGTTTTATAAAAAATAGCTTTACCAGCGATAATGTGCAAAAGCTTTATTTGCTTCCGCCATTCTGTGAGTATCTTCTCTTTTTTTAACAGAAGTACCAACGCCTTGAGAGGCATCTATTAACTCTGAAGCTAACTTTTCTGAAAATGGTTTACCAGTTTTATTTCGGCTAAAACCAATAATCCATCTCATAGCAAGGGTAATCCTTCTGTCAGGAGAAACTTCGATAGGTACTTGATAACTTGCTCCACCAACCCTTCTAGATTTAACCTCAAGTACTGGCATAACATTTTCCATTGCTTGGTTAAAGACCTCTAATGAATCTTTTTTAGTTCTTTCCTTAACAATATCCATAGCATCATAAAAAATTCTTCGAGCAACATTTTTTTTACCATCCCACATGATGTGATTAATAAATTTTGTTACTCTTTCATCATTATAAATAGAATCTTGTTTTAGTTCACGCTTTAGTGCTTTTCTTTTTCTGGACATTACTATCCACCTCAATTAACCATAATATAGATATAAATATACACAAATTTATTTTTTAAATGACAATTAGTAAAAAAGAATTATTTAACTATTTTTTAGGTTTATCAGCCCCATATTTTGATCGAGCCTGTTTTCTTCCGTCAACTCCTGTGGCATCCATTACACCTCTAACGATATGGTACCTAACCCCTGGTAAATCTTTAACTCTGCCACCACGTATAAGAACAATGGAGTGTTCTTGTAGGTTATGGCCAATTCCTGGAATATAAGCAGTGACTTCAATATTGTTTGCTAACCTTACTCTTGCCACTTTTCTTAAAGCAGAGTTAGGTTTTTTTGGAGTGATAGTCCAGACACGGGTACAGACACCTCTTTTTAACGGTGAGCCTTTCAGAGCCGGAGTATCAGATTTTTTAATTACCTTTTTTCTTCTTTTTTTAACTAATTGATTAATTGTTGGCATTATTATACCACCCTTCTAAGTAATAGCCTGTTAAAATACTTAAACATTTTAGCAACATAGCCCATTGATGTCAATAATAATTAATAAATATTTCCTAAAGCTAATTTTTTTATAAGAGTACCTAAACAGATTCGATTATATCTTCTTTGCAATTCGTTTCTACTAATTCTTCTTTTTTTAACTGCTCTTCATAATCAGATGTTATTTCTGTCTCTCTATACTTTGCCAACCCTGTTCCCGCAGGAATCATGTTGCCAATAATAACGTTTTCTTTCAAACCAATTAGATAGTCAATTTTTCCCTTAATCGAAGCATTTGTCAAAACGTGCGTAGTCCTTTGAAAAGAAGCTCCAGATAAAAAACTTTCAGTTGATAAAGAAGCTTGAGTAATTCCCTGAATAATTGGAATTCCTATTGCAGGCAATTTGATTCTTTTCATAAAACCTATGTTTTCAATTAATTTTATTACTTCTTGCAGGCTTTGTTCAGTTCTGTATCTAACTATCTCAACATTTTGTTGAAAGAATATGTTGGCATTATTTTTAGTTATTTTTTCACCGGATTTTAAAAGTATTTCCCCAGTTAAAGCATCAATAACATCCTGAACTATTATCTTTCCAATGAGATTATGGTAAATAAATTCTAGAGTTCTTCCTTCTAATGAAAAGAAACGACCATCTTCTAATGGAATTTCACTAATACCTGCAGAATATGCCTTTCGAATAATATTTTTACTTACCACCTGTCCTGAGTCCGCAATAATGTTTCCAGTCTTGTAGTCTTTTAAATCACTACCCAGTTTTTCCCCTATAACATCCTCTTTAGTAAAGCTTAAAAGATTTTCTTTAATATTAACTTCTTTTATATCACTCCAAACAACAATTTTTTTGCATTGATGAGCTAATATTTTATCAATATCATTCTCATTTAATACTGAACCGGCTTGAACAATTGTTTCCTGTCCAAACTGGTCTTCAACATCCAGTGCAACTGTTTTTCCTATTAATTTATTCTTTACTTCAGGATTATATATTTTAATTCTATTAATGCCATTTTTTACCAGTTCATGTGCAATTTCTCTCGTAATCTTGTGACCCACATATCTTTGTATGCCTTGTTTCACTGCATCTTCATCACTAGAATCATCAAAAACTTTATTATTCTTGGTAAGGTTGTCTATAAATATATGATTTTTAATTCTTTCAATAAAATTAATTTCACCTTGAACTATGTTATCAGTATTGCCTTCGTCGTCAATAATATCAAAACTATTGTAATCAAGGTTTTCTATCTTTTTAATTATATTTTCATCAATAATAGTATTCTCGAATACACTAACTTCATTTCTATTTCCAAGCGACCAATTAGTAAGTGTTTTATTGAATAATAAATCCCTATTGCTGTTACGAATTAATTCATTATCTTTTGCTACTTTTTCATTAGCCTGTTCAAAATCTTGAACATACACAAGTTCACCAGATAAGAGGTCTGAATCGCGTGAGGATCTTATATATATTTTATTCAAGCGAGCAATCTGTCTAACGATTACTTCAATATGTTTATCATTGATAGTTACTCCCTGAGAACGGTAAACTTCTTGAACTTGTTCTAAAAGATATTTCTGCACAGCTTTAATACCTTGGATTCTAAGGATATCGCCAGGATCAATAAACCCTGTAGTTAATTTTTGCCCTGCGGAAATTTCTTGTCCCTCTTCGACTATAATTCTCAAATCCTTTGGAATAGAATAGACTCTCTTTTTGTTTTCCTTATTTTTCCCAGAAAAAACATCACTTTCTGGCCTAATAACAATGTCTTTTTTGAACAATTGGGGCTCATCTTTAATTTGATCGACAAACCCGTTAATTTCACTTATAACCGCCTGTTTCTTTGGCTTTCTTACTTCAAACAATTGCTCAACCCTAGGTAGGCCTAAAGTTATATCTTCACCAGTTATCTTGATTCCTCCAGTATGAAAAGTCCTAAGTGTAAGCTGTGTTCCTGGTTCTCCAATAGACTGTGCAGCAATAGTACCAACAGCTTCTCCTATTGTTACCAAACTACCTGTTGCTAAGTCCTTCCCATAGCATTTCATGCAAATTCCTTGTTTTGAATCACACGTTAAAGGAGAGCGAATTTTAACTTCTTTAACTCCTGTATCATTAATTCTCTTAGCAATTTTTTCATCAATTATTTCACCTTTTTGAACAATTATCTCGTTACTTTCGGTATCGATAACATCCTCTTGGGCAATTCTTCCGACAATTCTTTCTTCTAGCTTTTCGATTATATTTCCATCTTCTTGAATATCAGATACAAATACACCATCATTAGTGCCACAATCTTCTTCAGTAATAATGACATCTTGAGCAACATCAATTAATCTTCTTGTTAAATAACCAGACTTAGATGTTCTAAGTGCAGTATCCGCTAAGCCTTTTCTTGCACCATGTGTAGAAATGAAGTATTCAAGACAAGATAAGCCTTCTCTAAAATTAGAACGAATTGGAAACTCGATAATTTTTCCTGAAGGGTCAGCCATAAGCCCCCTCATACCAGCAAGCTGGCCAATTTGCCTTCTGCTTCCCCTAGCACCAGAATCGGCCATCATATATAGAGGATTTGAAGTTCTTAAGTGGCTTAAAATGGCAGTGACAACTTTGTCTGCAGCATCTGTCCAGGCATTTATAATCTTTTCAACTCTTTCCTCTTCCATAATTAAACCATAATTAAATTGTTCCTTTATCTTTGTAACATTTCTTTCTGCTTCTTCTAATATTTTTTCTTTCTCTGAAGGTATTTCTAAATCACCAATTCCAATAGTTATACCAGAAATGGTAGCAAAATGAAAACCTAATTCTTTAATACTATCTAGACAACTAACTGTTATTTCTTGCCCGTATTGACGGTAGATATAAGAAATAATTCTAGCTAATGCTTTTTTAGAAATTGTAAGATCAACGAATTTCATATCTGGTGGCAGAACCTGATTAAAAATAACCCTTCCAACTGTAGTTTCCTCAATTATCTCCTTTATTCTTACCTTTATATTGGCATGTATACCAATATAACCTTCTTCATAAGCCCGAATTGCCTCATCAGGATTGGCAAATAATTTACCTTCACCTTTAACACCTTTTTCCTTCATTGTTAAATAATAACATCCCAAAATAATATCTTGGGATGGAAGTGCAATCGGCATACCATTTGCTGGTGACAAAATGTTATTTGAAGAAAGCATAAGCATTTCAGCTTCTGTTTGAGCTTCGGTAGACAATGGAACATGTACTGCCATTTGGTCACCATCAAAATCAGCATTAAAAGCCGGACAGGCAAGGGGATGAAGTTGGATAGCATTTCCCTCAACCAGTACTGGCATAAAAACCTGTATTCCTAATCTGTGAAGAGTTGGTGCTCTATTCAATAGAACTGGGTGATCTTCAACAACTTCCTGTAAAATATTCCATATCTCAGGCGATTCCTGTTCAATTAATTTTTTAGCGGTTTTTATATTGTGAGCTAACTTCCTCTTTACTAAATGATGCATTACAAAAGGTTTAAATAATTCTAAAGCCATCTTTTTTGGAAGACCACATTGATTAAGTTTCAATTTGGGGCCAACTACGATAACAGATCGGCCAGAATAATCAACTCTTTTGCCTAATAAATTTTGTCTAAATCTACCTTTTTTACCCTCAAGTAAGTCACTAAGAGATTTTAAAGGACGGTTTCCAGCACCTAATACTGCGTGTCCTCTTCTTCCGTTATTTATCAAAGCATCCACGGCTTCCTGCAGCATTCTTTTTTCATTTTTAATTATTATTTCTGGTGCACCTAGCTCCAGTAATCTCTTTAGTCTATTATTGCGATTGATAACCCTTCTATAGAGATCATTCAAATCAGAAGTGGCAAACCTTCCGCCTTCCAACTGAACCATTGGTCTCAAATCAGGAGGAATTACAGGCAAAATATCTAAAATCATCCATTCAGGCCTACCATTGCTTTTTCTAAAGGCCTCAATAATTTGTAATCGTTTAATCATTTTTTTAGCTTTTTGGCCAGTAGAATGCTTTAATTCCTCTCTCAATTCCATGTTTAAAGCATCCAAATTAATATCTTTTAATAGATTTTTGATTGCTTCGGCTCCGATTTCAGCTTTAAAATCTTGATCATAATGAGAATACAGGCCATTTTCCAATTCTAGGATTATATCTCCAACTTTATGATTTGTATTACCAGGATTGATTACTATATAGCAAGATTCTTCAATTGTTTGTTTAGCCATAATTGTTTTTTTTGATAAACTTGGATCTTGTTCCAATAATAGAGATAATCTTCTTTCAGAAATCAATCCATCTATTTCCAATATCTTAAAATTTATTTCTTCATCTTGAAGAGTATTTTCATCTGATTCATTGAAAACAAAGGAATCCCTTTTATCATTTCCCTCATCAACAATTTCCATAACATCCAGATGCTCAATATTATCAAAATCTAAGTTAGATTCATCATCAGATATATCAAGTTCTTTCATTATATTTTGTTCAACGGTAAAGAATAATTTTCCAAATATAGATTGTAATTCTTCGAGCCTTTCTTTGGTAATTAGATCCCCAACTTTTTGAGGAAACATTTTTAAATTATTAACTTTGTATAATATTTCTGCATTAAATCTGTGATCGTAGAATTTATGTATTTTGTATTCAGTTTCTGTAATTATCCTACTTCCAAAATAATCATTGGAATGATTATCTGAATTTTCATATATTTCACTGATTTCATATAGTTGCTCTCTCCTTCTGTCTGGTGCAAAGTAAAGTATTTTTTCCAAATTTTTCGGAGAAATATTCAATAATAATGATAATGGACTAGGTATTCCCTTAAAATACCATACATGAGAAACAGGGCATGCCAGCTCAATGTGGCCCATCCTCTCTCTTCGGGTAATTGATTTTGTAACTTCAACTCCACATCTGTCACATATAACACCTTTGTATCGAATCCTTTTATATTTTCCACAACTACATTCCCAATCTTTTACTGGACCAAAAATTCTTTCACAAAACAAACCATCTTTTTCTGGTTTAAGGGTTCTATAGTTAATGGTCTCAGGTTTTTTAACCTCTCCATATGACCATTTTTTAATATCCTCTGGTGAAGCTAGTCCAATTGCAATGGCATTAATTCTATCTAAAATTTCCAACCGAAATACCTCCCCATCTTTAAAAAACTAAAGCAATTTAAAATGATTGCTAACATTCAAATCTATTTTTAAAGTAAATTTTACGTCAATTTAATAATATATAATTAAATAAAGTATACTTTGTTTCATTCTTTCAAATTAAATAAAATCAAGATCTAGTCTTTCTTTAGTATCTAAATCTTCTTTTATTTCAATCTCTTTGCCTTCATGATTAAGTACTTTTATATTTAGACATAAGCTTCTTAATTCTCTTATTAATACTTTGAAAGATTCAGGAATCCCAGGAACAGGAATATTCTCTCCTTTAACAATGGCCTCATAAGTTTTAATTCTTCCAGTTACATCATCTGATTTTACTGTTAATACTTCTTGCAAATTATATGCAGCTCCATAACCCTCAAGTGCCCAGACTTCCATTTCTCCAAATCTTTGTCCACCAAACTGAGCTTTGCCACCTAAAGGTTGTTGCGTTACAAGAGAATAAGGGCCAGTGGAACGGGCATGAATCTTGTCATCAACCAAATGGATTAATTTTAATATGTAACTATAACCGACGGTTACTTTCTGATCAAACATTAAACCGGTTCTACCATCATATAAAATGCTTTTACCATCACCAGGTAACCCAGCTTCAATTAATATTCTTTCAATATCTTCTTCAGTAACTCCATTAAATACCGGTGTAATGATACTTAAACCAAGAGTTTTTGCTACCCACCCTAAATGGACTTCCAATATCTGCCCAACGTTCATTCTTGAAGGAACTCCAAGTGGATTTAATACAATATCTACAGGTGTGCCATCAGGTAAAAAAGGCATATCATTTACCGGTAATATTTTTGCAATTACACCTTTATTACCATGTCTACCCGATACTTTATCCCCTTCGGATATTTTTCTTTTTTGAGCAATAAAGACTTTTACCACCTTATTAACACCCGGAGGTACTTCATCGCCATTCTCCCTTGAGAAAACTTTCACATCAATAACTTTTCCTCTATCACCATGCGGAACTCTTAATGAAGTATCTCTAACTTCTCTAGCTTTTTCACCAAAAATGGCTCTTAACAACCTTTCTTCCGGACCTAATTCTGTTTCTCCTTTCGGAGTAACTTTTCCAACAAGAATATCACCTGATTCAACTTCTGTTCCTATACGAATAATTCCGTTTTCGTCAAGATTTGCTAAGCTATTCTCTCCAATATTTGGAATATCAGCAGTTATTTCTTCCGGACCTAATTTGGTGTCACGTGCATCATGTTCGTGTTCACTAATATGAATTGATGTAAAAGTGTCTTCCTGCACTAATTTCTCACTGATAACTATTGCATCTTCGAAATTGTATCCCTCCCAAGCCATATAAGCAACCAATATGTTCCTACCTAAAGAAAGATATCCTTGCTCTGTATTATGACCATCAGCAATAGGTGTATTTTTAGTAACCTTTTGGCCTTCTTTCACAATCGGTCGCTGATTAATACATGTGCCTTGATTGGAACGATGAAATTTTTTTAAATAATAATCTTTAGTTAGACCTGAATTATTTTTAATAGATATTTTTTTTGCATCCACCTTTTCAACAATACCATCTTCTTCAGATAAAATAATTGTTCCAGAATCATAAGCCACCTTTTTCTCCATTCCAGTCATGACTAAAGGCATTTCTGTTTTTATCACAGGAACGGCTTGTCTCTGCATGTTGGTTCCCATTAAAGCCCTATTAGCATCATCATGTTCCAAAAAGGGAATTAGGCTTGCAGAAATACTAGTCATTTGATTCGGAGCAACATCTATAAAATCTACATCTGAAGGCGAAACGGTCATATATACATCTCTATATCTACAAGGTATCTCATCCTGAACTATTTTATTATTCTCATCAATCTGAATATTGATCTGGGCAATTTTATACTGATCTTCTTCGTCAGCGGTAAGATAAACTATTTCATCGGTAATCAGACCATTTTCTACTCTTCTATAAGGAGTTTCAATAAATCCGTAATCGTTTATTCTAGCATAAATACTTAATGAACCTATTAATCCTATATTAGGCCCTTCTGGAGTTTCAATAGGACAAACTCTTCCATAATGACTGTAATGAACGTCTCTAACTTCAAAACCGGCCCTTTCCCTTGTTAATCCTCCAGGGCCAAGGGCTGATAGCCTTCTTTTGTGAGTAATTTCTGAAAGAGGATTTGTTTGATCCATAAATTGAGATAATTGGCTACTTCCAAAAAATTGTCTGATGGAAGCAACAACTGGTCTAATATTTATAAGAGCTTGTGGAGTCAGGCTAGAAAGATCAGGCTGAATTGTCATTCTTTCTTTTATGACTCTTTCCATTCTAACCAATCCAATATAGAATTGATCCAGCAATAATTCGCCTATTGTCTTTACTCTTCTGTTTCCAAGGTGGTCAATGTCATCTATCTGGCCTACCCCATAATAAAGATTCACTAAATATCTTATGGAGGCAACCAGATCAGCTTTAGTAAGAGCATTTCCTTTTCTAATAACAGCAGTTGGTTTAATTTGGCCAATTTTACTTATTATATATTCATCTAATACTTGCCCTGATCGAGCGATTATTTCATCATTATTTTCATCAACAATATCTTCTGAAAGATAAAGTCCAATAATATTTTCATTAATACTGCCATCTTCTGAATCATATAAATCTACGGTAGTATATTCTTTTTCATTATATACCGCTATTTCTTCATCATTATTATTATAAACAAAAATTTTATCAATGTTAGAATGACATATTAATTCAGCAATTTTTTTGTTTATATGCACATCTTTTTTCGCCAACTGTTTACCATTATCAGGATCAATAACATTTTTTGCAGCAGTTTTATCTAATATCCTATTTTGAATATTCAGCTTTTGATTAACCTTATATCTCCCAACATCAGCTAAATCATACCTTTTTGGATCAAATAATAATCTATCCAATAACTGTTGTGTATTTCTTTCGGTGGGAGGTTCGCTCGGTCTAAGTCTTCTAAATATCTCTATCAATGCCTCTCTTTTGTTGCTAGTATTATCCCTAGATAATGTATCCTGAATAATTTCACTATTATCGAAGAGATTCATTATTTCTTCGTTACTCTCATAACCTAAAGCTCTCAATAGAGTAGTAGCAGGAATTTTTCTCTTTTTGTCAATTCTTACATAAATCATGTTATTTGAATCAAATCCAAATTCCAGCCATGAGCCCCTATTGGGAATAATTCTAAAATTGTATAATGTTTTATTTTCACTATATTCTTCAACACCAAAGTAAATACCAGGTGACCTAATAAGCTGATTAACAACTACTCTTTCAGCGCCATTAATAGTAAAGCTACCACTTTCAGTCATTAATGGCATTTCTCCCATAAAAACATCCTGTATTTTTATTTCACCAGTTTTTTTATTCAATAAACTAATTCTAACTTCTAGTGGTGCAGAATAAGTACTTCCTCTTTCCCAACATTCAAAAGGAGTATATTTAGGTTCCTTAATGGAGTAGCTAATGTAATCCAATACAAGATTGCCAGTAAAATCTTGAATCGGAAATACTTCCTTAAATACTTTGTGTAAACCAATATCCTGACGTTCTTCCGGCAAAATATCTTCCTGCAAAAATTTTTTAAATGATTGTTTTTGTATATCGAGAAAATCAGGGGGATCAATGTAATGTTTTATTTTAGAGAAATCTAAAACATCAATTTTTTTATTCTGCACTTTTAACACCAACCTTTTTCGAAGTTTTATGCAAATGTTTATATTAGCATCAATTATTATAAAAGTCAAGAAGATACCTACAATTAAACTTAGGTATCTTCTTTATATAACACAATTATTGTATAGTTGATAATAATTTATAAAACTTAAAAATATAGTCTATATATTATAGCTATTTTATCTCTACTACCGCTCCTACAGCTTCTAATTTTTCTTTTAATTCTTGGGCTTCTTTCTTTTCTATTTTTTCTTTCACAGCTTTTGGAGCACTTTCAACAAGATCTTTCGACTCTTTTAAGCCGAGACCGGTTGCAGCCCTAACTTCTTTAATTACCTTAATTTTATCAGAACCGATTTCTTTTAAAATTACATCAAATTCAGTTTTTTCCTCTTCTTGAACGGATGAGGCAGCACCCTGTGCGGGAACGCCTACCTGGGCTACTATAGGAGCTGCTGCGGAAACACCAAATTTTTCCTCCAGTGCTTTAACCAAATCAGCTAATTCAAGAACAGTTAACTTTTCAATTTTTTCAATTATTTCATTAACATTGTTATTCATTTTTTCAGACACTTTTACCTCTTCTTTATTTAAAGATTCCTTATTTTCTGGATTAGTTGATACTTTTATTTCTTCACTCAAATCTTCACTTGTGGTTTCTTTTTCTGTCAATATCTTCACCTCCTTTCAAAAAATCACTAAGTTAATTATGCATTTAAAAATATTATTTCTTAATATCCTATTCCGATTCCAATTTATTTTTATGAATTTGATCAACTGCATAAGCCAATCCGAGTAATAGAGATTTAAGGCAGTAAACAGTTGAATTTATAGGACTTTTAATTCTTCCTAACATGTTTACAATTAATTCTTCTTTACCTGGTAAGGCCGCAATTTTGGATAATTGTTCCCCGGAATAAAACCGTCCCTCAAGAAATGCTATTTTAAGTTCAAGTTTTTCTTTATTATCTTGAGAATATTTATGCAGCAATTTTATTGGCAATATTGGTTCTTCCTGAGTTAATGCAATTGCTGAGCTACCGGATAAATTCCTTGTTAAATCCTCTAATCCAGCCTCTTTAGCTGCAATTCTAAGTAAAGTATTCTTTATAATTTTGAATTTTATACCTTTTTCTCTTAAATCATTTCTCAATTCAGTAATACTAAAAACGTCAATGGCCTGGTGGTTTGATAAAACAATACTAGTGGCAGACTTCATTTCATCCCTAAGATGTTCGACTATCATTATTTTTTCTTCTTTTGACAGTGGCAATTAAACCCCTCCTCCTATTTAAATTTAAAACGTTATATTTCAAATTATAATAAAAAATCCTACCTTAGATATAAACAAAGGAAGGATTTATCTGAACTCCTGAGCAGGTTGTTAAAACAAATTAAACCTCTTTCTTTTTAAGGTACCTGCTATCTAAGGACAATTGTTATTTACAATATAAAATTATTTAATTATTTTTTTACCTTTTTTCAACCTCGTTAAGCGTTTTCATTATATCTATCTTAATGCCAGGCCCCATGGTAGAAGATACTGAAATACTTAACATATATCTTCCCTTAGATGTGGCTGGTTTTGCTTTGATTATTGCTTCCATGAGGGCGTAATAATTATCAATAAGCTGTTCATCGGTAAAATTAATTTTACCGATAATAGAGTGAACAATTCCAAAGCGATCAGCTCTGTATTCAATCTTTCCTTTTTTAACAGATAAAACAGCATTTTTAATATCAAAAGTAACAGAGCCTAATTTAGGATTCGGCATTAGGCCACGTGGGCCTAAAACTCTACCCAGTTTTCCAACTACTTTCATCATATCCGGAGTAGAAATTACCGCGTCGAAATCAGTCCATCCATTTTGAATCTTTTCTGCTAAATCATTTCCACCTACAAAGTCTGCTTCTGCTTCTTCCGCTTCTTTTGCTTTATCTCCTTCTGCAAATACTAATACTCTACTCTGTTTGCCAGTACCATGCGGTAACTCGACAGCTCCTCGTACCTGTTCTTCTGATCTTCTGGTATTTATGCCTAATTTGATAGCGACATCAACAGTTTCAGTAAATTTAGTCCAACTGAGCTCTCTAACTAAAGCAATTGCCTCTTCGATAGAATACACTTTAGTTTTATCATATTTTGCTAGACTTGCTGAATATTTTTTTCCTTTTTTTCTCAATTAATTTTCCTCCTTGTGGTTAAATCGGAATTAATCCTCCCACAGTATTAAACAATTATATTGCCACATTAAATAATTACACAACTTCAATTCCCATACTTCTAATAGTACCTTCAACAATTTTCATTGCGTTTTCAATATCATGTGCATTTAAATCTGACATTTTTATCTCAGCAATTTCCTTAATCTTTTCCCTACTAATTTTACCAACTTTATTTTTATGAGGTTCTGGCGAGCCTTTTTCTATTTTTGCTGCCTCTTTTACTAAAAAAGAAACAGGTGGTTTTTTACATACAAAATCGAAGGTTCGATCATGGTAAACTGTTATAATAACGGGAATAATTGTTCCAATATCTTTTTTCGTTCTCTCATTAAATGCTTTACAAAATTCCATTATATTGAGACCGTGTTGGCCCAACGCCGGACCAACGGGGGGTGCAGGGTTAGCAGCTCCAGCAGGAATCTGTAACCTTATATTAGCAGTAATTTTTTTGGCCATTTGTTTTGCTCCTTTTATCGCAATCACATAAACAGTACAGTAGAAACTAAATGAGTTCTACACCTAATTTTTTTCTGAAAATATATTTTTAATATTTTTCAACATCAGCAAATTCTAATTCTACTGATGTTTCACGTCCAAATATCGTCAAAAATACTTTTAGTTTACTTCTCTGCGAGTCTATTTCATTAACTTTTCCGGTATATCCCGTAAAGGGACCGGTAATTATATTGACACTTGTTCCAATATCAAGATCAACTTTTGGTTTCTTTTCACCTTTACCCATCTGCTTTAAAATATTATTGATTTCATGGTCATCAAGAGCAATTGGTTTTCCACCAGAACCAACAAACCTAGTAACACCTGGCGTATTTCTTACAGCATACCATGATTCATTATTAAGCTTCATTAAAACAACGACATAACCTGGAAATACTTTTTTTTGAACATATCTTTTTTTACCAGATTTTGTTTCAAGTATTCTTTCAGTAGGTATCAAAACCTGAAATATCTGATCTTCCATACCCATTGATTTAACTCTTTGTTCAAGATTAGCTTTTACTTTATTTTCATATCCAGAATAGGTATGAACTACATACCATTTCTTGTCCTCGATAGGTTTTATAATTTTACATCACCCTCCTAAGGGGTCAACGTTATAATGTTGAAGTTATTTTAGAATTACAGCAACAATATTTGAAAATAAGAGGTCAATTAATCCTAAATATATAGCTACGAATAAAACAGTTATCATTACCACAACAGTGCTACCGATTAATTGTTTTCTGTTTGGCCAAGTAACTTTTCTTAGTTCTGTTCTAGCTTCTTTAATGAACTGAATCATTTTTTGAAATAATTGCCTAATTTTCATCTTCCACCTTTTCAGCATAATAGCATAATATAATATTTAGTTTGTCTGGCAGGCCCGGCAGGATTTGAACCCGCAACCCCCGGATTTGGAGTCCGGTGCTCTCCCGTTAGAGCTACGGACCTGCAAATTAAAAGTAATATAACTCTAGCATATACTTAAAATGTAAAATATTATTTCGTCTCTTTATGTACTGTATGTTTTCTACAAAATTTGCAATATTTATTTAAAGAAATTTTCGCTGTTGTATTTTTCTTATTTTTATAGCTATTGTAATTTCGATTATTACACTCTGAACAGGCTAGTACAATTCTATCTCTCATTATTTATTCCTCACAATCAGAGAATTTTTACGAAACTTAATCTAACATATTTTCTCTTGTCTGTCAAGATATTGAATCCTTTAATTTCTTTTCATATTTAAAGGGTTTTGTTATAACTATTTAATTTATCTAATCATTTACAATAATTAAGACTGGGGGTGTGTCCCCAGTCTTAATTATTGTAATATACTTATATCAATATTTTTTCAGCTATCCCACTATCTCTGTTATAACTCCTGCAGCAACTGTTCTGCCACCTTCTCTGATAGCAAAGCGAACACCTTTTTCCATAGCAATAGGTGTAATCAATTCACCTGTTATAGTTAGATTATCACCTGGCATCGCCATTTCTACACCTTCTGGCAGGGTCACTGTTCCTGTTACGTCTGTTGTTCTAAAATAGAACTGGGGACGATATCCACTGAATATAGAGGTATGTCTTCCACCTTCTTCTTTGGTAAGAATAACAAGTTCTGCTTTAAATTTAGTATGAGGTGTAATAGTACCAGGGGCTGCTATAACCTGACCACGCTTAATCTCATTTTTATCTACACCTCTAAGAAGTATACCGACATTGTCACCAGCCTCAGCCTGGTCTAATAGTTTACGGAACATCTCTACTCCAGTTGCAACTGTCTTTTTAGGCTTATCACTTAAGCCTACGATTTCGACGGCATCACCAACTTTTATTACACCACGTTCTACTCTCCCTGTAGCAACGGTTCCTCTACCGGTAATACTGAATACATCTTCTACGGACAGAAGGAAAGGTTTATCTACGTCACGAGTTGGTGTAGGAATGTAGCTGTCAACAGCGTCTAATAGTTCCTGGATTGGTTTAAAAGCTGGATCATCTGCATTGCTTGGATCAGCCTCCAGGGCTTTAAGTGCTGAGCCTCTGATAACTGGAATATCATCTCCGGGGAAATCATATTCACTCAGCAGCTCTCTTACTTCCATCTCTACCAGATCAATCAGTTCAGGATCATCTACCATATCTACTTTGTTTAAAAATACTACGATATAGGGAACTCCAACCTGACGGGATAAGAGGATATGCTCTCTGGTCTGAGGCATAGGTCCATCAGCGGCAGATACTACCAGAATTGCACCGTCCATCTGAGCTGCACCAGTAATCATATTTTTAACATAGTCAGCGTGACCGGGGCAATCAATATGGGCATAATGTCTATTTTCTGTTTCATATTCCGCATGGAATACAGAAATAGTAATCCCTCTCTCTTTCTCCTCAGGAGCTCGGTCTATTTCATCATAAGCTGTTGCTTTGGCTAGCTTTCTATTAGATAGATACCTGGTAATTGCTGCTGTAAGAGTTGTTTTACCATGGTCGACATGACCAATGGTACCAACATTAACGTGCGGCTTAGAACGTACAAACTTTTCTTTAGCCATTTTGTTTATTCCTCCTTAAAAGAATGACTTGAAATTTATTTCTAAAATATTATATATAAGATATGATTCAACTTATTAATCTACTACTACAAACTATATTTTTTTGTAATATTCTCAGGTGCAACATCATAATAAGCAAATTGCATTACATGAATAGCTCTACCCTGTGATATTGATCTCAAACTTGTTGCATATCCAAAAACTTCCTGTAATGGAACATGCGCCAATATAATTTTCCCTTTAATATTTCTTTTTTCTTGAATTCCCAATATTTTTGCTCTACGGGAATTTAAATCACCAATTATAGCACCCAAATATTCTTCAGGAGTTCTTATTTCTATTTCTACTATTGGCTCTAGTAAGACAGGATTAGCTTTTTTTAAACCTTCTTTTAAAGCCATCGATGCCGCAATTTTAAAAGCTAACTCTGAAGAATCAACAGGATGATATGATCCGTCAATGATTAATACTCTTATATTTGTTACTTGATAATTTGCTATTACACCTGAAAGCATAGCTTCTTCAATCCCTTGTTTAACTGCGGGAATGAATTCCTTTGGTATGCTTCCTCCGATAGTTTTATCAATTATCTCTAAATGCCCATCCTTGAATGGTTCAATTTCTATGATAACATCACCATATTGTCCTCTTCCACCACTTTGTCTAATAAATCTTCCCTGTGATTTGGCTTTTTTTGTAATTGTTTCTTTAAATGCAACCTGAGGTTCCCCTATATTTCCATCTAATTTAAATTCTCTTAGTAAACGGTCAACAATGATTTCCAAATGCAATTCTCCCATACCAGAAATAATAGTTTGTCCGGTATCCTTATTAACCGTATGTTTAAAAGTAGGATCTTCTTCTGCTATTTTTTCTAAAGCAATTACCATTTTATCTCTATCAGCAATACTTTTAGGTTCAATAGCGATGGAAATAACAGGGTCGGGAAAATCAATTTTCTCTAAAATAATTGGAGCTTTTTCATCACATAATGTATCTCCAGTTCCTGATTTTTTGATACCTATAATTGCTCCTAAATTACCTGCAGATATTTCCTTAACTTGTTCTTTATGATCAGCATGAATTTTAACCAATCTATTAATTCTTTCTCTAGCATTTTGAGTAGAATTATAGACATAATCCCCTTCCTTAATTGTACCAGAATATACTCTAATAAAGCATAATCTACCAATAAATGGATCAGTACTCACTTTAAAAATTAGTGCAGATAAAGGGCCATTCTTATCAGTTTCCCGAACAATTTCTTTTCCGGTATTAGGATTTTCACCTTTAACAGGTAAAACCTCTAACGGGGAGGGCAAGTATTTGTTAACAGCATCCAGAAGTAACTGAATTCCTTTATTTTTCAAAGCAGAACCACAAAATACTGGTACAATTTTATTCTTTATGGTCAATTTTCTTATGGTTTGATAGATACCTTCAGTTGTTATACTTTTGCCATAAAGATAATCTTCCATAAATTTATCATCTTCTTCGCATAATGTATCTATAAGTATTTTTTGAGCTTTTTCAACTTCATCTTGATAGCTATCTGGAATATCCTCAATACAATAGTTTGTTCCTGATGCATCAATAGTATAAGAATAAGCTTTTTTTTCAATAATATCTA
>JAXGTM010000023.1:0-17359 GCA_040774925.1 Atribacterota bacterium
TCAAAATATAAAAGAGCTGAAGATAGAGAAAATAAGCTATGTAATAGCACACCATGCTGAGCAGGATCATTCCGGGTGCATAGCGGAAGTTTTGAATGAATTCCCTGGATGTAAAGTCATTGCTAATCGTAAATGTATAGAATTACTAATAGATGCGTTGCATTTGAAGGAAGAAGATTTTATTGAAATTAAAGATAAAGAAACATTCACTTTTGGTAATTTCCAGATGCAATTTTTGTTTGCACCATGGGTACACTGGCCCGAAACGTTCTTGACCTATCTCCCTGAAGAGAAAATCTTATTTACCTGTGACCTATTTGGTTCACATCTGGCAAGCAGTGATCTTTGGTCTGAAAATAATACCACTGTACATTTAGCAGCAAAACGTTACTATGCCGAGATTATGATGCCATTTCGTAGGAATATCCAAAACCATCTCCAGATGATAGAAGATATAGATATTGATATAATAGCTCCTAGCCATGGTCCTCTTTACAAAAATCCACAATTTATCATTGAAAAATATAAAGAGTGGACATCTGATTCAGTCAAGGATGAAGTTATTATTCCCTATATTTCTATGCATGGAAGCACTGAAGTTATGGTGGATTATCTGGTAGACCAATTGATTAAAAGAGAAGTAAAAGTGACTCCATACCATTTAACAAAGACGGATATAGGTGATTTGTCAATGGCGTTGGTCGATGCGGCTACAATTGTTCTGGCTAGTCCAACTGTACTAACAGGTCCTCATCCACAAATTGTTTATGCAACATATTTATGCCATCTTTTAAGACCAAAAGCCCGGTTTGCTGGGATTATAGGCTCTTTTGGATGGGGTAGTAAGATGGAACAGGATATTTTGCAGATGCTCGGCAATCTCAAACTAGAACTCTTTCCGACCATAATGGTAAAAGGATTGCCAAGACCGGAAGATTTTAAGAGATTGGAAGCTCTGGCAGACCAGATTGTGTTGAAACATGAAACTTTAAAAAAATAGAAATATTAATATTTATGAAGTAAGCGAATGATGAATAATAAAATAATAATATCCTGGATTACTTTATTTTTTCTTTTCATTTCTGTCAATATAATCTGTTCCCAGGAACAGGTCTCCCTCGATGATTTTTTGTATCGTGAATTCAAAGAGGTTGAAAGTTTTGGTTATATACATGTGAAAATACAAAACGAGGGATATTCTGCTATTGAGTTATCTAGTCAGGAGCTTACTGATTTTGCCAGATTAAAATATAAGAATAATTTTGCCGACATCCCGTTTAATGAAATATCCGCAGAAGGTGCCTACCTTGTTCAGGCTGAGGGATCCGCTGATAAAGTGGGCAGTATCTGGTTCAGGGTTTGGATTGTTGGAGAATCATTTCCTATGGCATATTACATTGAATGCAGGGCGGGCACCTATGAGAGTTTTGAAATATGGAGAGATGAAGCACTTGGATTTTGCGACGTAAAAGAAATAAAAACAGTTATAAAACAAGAAATAGCATCAATGATGGAAAGATTAGCAATTATTTTTTTTAAAGTTCGTGGAGAGATATAAGAAAATATTTATTAACATATAATGTTTAATAAAATCAAATGGCTTTAGAAGAAAGAAGTGATGACTGAGCTGAAAAGCTTTTCAATTACAAATTCAAATTGTATTTTATATAAGATTAAACCAGAATTATTTTGGTGGCGAGCGGTAATATGAATATAAAAGATATGTTCGAGGATTATAGAAAATTGCCTCAAAGCATATTTATATTATTTCTTGCACAAATTGTTAGTGCTCTAGGTAATTTTGTCTTTCCTTTTCTAGCTATTTTTTTTACAAAAACACTACTATTTAACGAACAGAAGGCTGGCTTCTACGTGATGCTGGCTACAGCGGCAAAAGTGCCGGGATTGCTTCTTGGAGGAAAATTATCTGATGTTTTTGGCAGAAAGAATATATTCATCATCTTCAGTACTTTGACAGCTTTTTTTGTCTTTACCTGCCTAATAGCTGAGCAATTCGGCCAGAATGAGATAATTCCATGGTTACTTGTATTGTCAGCAGTTTTTAATGGTGCTAATTATCCTGCCATGAAGGCAATGGTAGCAGATATGACTAACCCCGAGAACAGAAAAGCCGCCTTTTCATTGCTCTACCTGGGCATGAATATAGGTTTTGCAATAGGACCGTTGATCGCAGGATTGTTATACAACAGATATCTTAAATTACTTTTTGTTGGAGATGTGATTTCAACTATTGTTTCAGTTTTACTGGTATATTTTTTTATTATTGAAACATTTCCTGGTGCGCCTAATAGTATAAAAACAACTAATAGTTTGAAATATAGCAACGAAAGAGCCGAAGAGGGCAGTATCTACCGTGTATTACTTTCAAGACCTTATCTGCTTATTTTCACCCTTATTTTTACTCTCTATTCCTTTATTTATGTTCAAACTGAGTTTGCACTTCCTTTGCAGCTGATAAAGATTTTTGGTGATAGTGGTCCCCAATTTTTTGGTACAATTATGACAATAAACGGGATAGTAGTTATTTTTCTGACAGTTATTATAATTAGTATGACCAGGAAGTTTAAGCCGGTATTGAACATCTCATTTGCTGGAATACTTTATGCTGCAGGATTTGGAATAATTTATTTTAGCACAGACCTATTTATGTTCAGCGTATCTACCATCCTGTGGACTATTGGTGAGATAATAGCTTCTACCTATTCAGATGTATATATAATCAACCATACTCCTGTAACTCACAGAGGTAGGTTTAGCGCTATTATCCATATTTTAATTGGTTCTGGCTTTATCTTCGGACCATATCTTTCTGGACTGTTTGTAGGCAGATATGAATTGGAAAAAATATGGTTGATTGTTTCTGCATTGGCAATAATATCTTCTTTTTTAATGTATATGCTCTATTATTTTGAAGGTCCCGGAGAAAATCTATTTTCCGCAGAAATTGACGAAGAGATTATTTAAAACCTCTTTAATAAAATAGCTGGTCTCATCTCAGTAAGACGAGAGAAACCAGCTAAATGTAATCATAAGAATATAAGAGAGTAGAAGATCTACTGAACACCTACATCTTTATTTATAATTTTACTTATTTCTTCTTTTAGTCTATCAAATGATTTTTTATATTCTGTTTCTAACTTGTTAAACTGTTTGATAAGTTCTTTATCTTGACTTATTATTTCTTCAAGCGATAATTCCTTTATAAAGATCTGTTCACCTTGTTGAAATGGTTGCAATCTCTTTTCAGGATTTCTTTCCAGATCTTCAGTTATTATTTGTATCAAATCATCTTTTTTATTCTGCAATTTTACTTGTAATTTCTTCATCTGGTCAAAGGAAAGTTCTATATCTGAAGAACAATTTTTTTCTTTAAGATTTTCAATTGCCAGAAACCCGGTTTTCCTCTTATCAATATCATAACTATTACTACTGGAAGAGAGTGATCTGAGAAGGCTATTTTGTGCCATAACTAAACATGGTAATGGTAATTCCTTAAAATAATGCCACAATTGGTCTGGTTCTATCTGGTCTTTATAATATTTTGCAAGTATAGTTTCTACTTTCTCTTCTAATTTTATCTCAGCTATCTCCTGAGTAGTAAGTTTTTTGTTTGAAGTTTTTTCAAGAGCTATCTCCAAAGCAGACTTAATTTCAGCCATAAATATCTACCTCCTTTTAAATAATTCAAAGAAACGGTCTTGATAGTATTCAAAAAGTCCCCAGCGGTCTAACTCAATCTTTAAATCTTTTGGTTCCATATCACCATGTTTTACCATATCAAACATTGTTTCAATCTCTTTTTTAGCAATTAGAGGAACACCCTGAGCATCACGTGAGATAACCTGATACCCCATAGTATTGTACCTTATTAAGCCGCTTCTTCTTAATTCCGGAAATTGGGATTGGTATGCACTTCTAGTTATCATATTCAGAATAAATTTAGACAAAGAAATATCCCATAAATCGCCGACTCCTTTAATTATGGTTGAAAGATTGTCACCTCTTTCGTCAATTTCTTTAGAAATCTTTTCAGCTACAGATTCAATGCTTCCTGAGACAAAATTCATAGAATCAACTTCTCTTTTAAAGTGGAAGTGGTAAAGAATACTGGCCATATCGGGCATTTCACCAGCTATGGACAATAATGTTTTTTTTGCTTCTTCACTGAATCCTTCAATACGCAACATATACTCTGGAGTTAACAATTGCGGTCTAAACCAGCTAACTTTTCCTTCTCTGATAACCGTCTCTTCTTCTTTTTTGGTGAATTCCTGATAAACAGGTTCAGTCAGAACATGGTAATGAACCTCTGAGGAACCAAAAGAAGAGAGCAGTTGTTTGGGCCATTTAAGTATTTCGGAATGCTCAAAAGCATATTGAATTCTTTTATCCATATCCATATGGTTTACCTCTTTCAGTAAAAACATTTATTATAATAGTATTTAAGGAATATTCATTTAACATATAAATATATATATTGCCTTAATTCTTATCTACAACATTTTAACTAAATATTCAAAAAAGTCAAATAGGGCTAAGTTTATCTAGTTTTAACATATCTATATAAATTTTACTTTCAAATAATTAAATAATAATAATAAACAATACTCAACTGTTTATTACCACTACCACATTCTGATATATTTAAAAGCAAAAGTGAATCTCTTCTTGTTTTTGCCTGTTGCTTGAAAAAACTAAAAATCTGAGTATATAATAGATATCACAGTATTAAAATAAAAAATAAAAAGTTAATAGTATTAAACTATAGCAGGGAGGGATTAATATTAAAAAAATTATCATTGGCGTAATGGGTGCTGCACAGTTTATTCACCCGAAAGATGAAGAGTATGCATATCAGATAGGTGCTATGATAGCTGAGGAAGGTTATGTATTGTTAAACGGTGGAAGGTCATCCGGTGTAATGGAAGCATCTGCAAAAGGTGCAAAAGATAGGGGAGGAATTACAGTAGGGATACTGCCCGTTGAGGACATTGGTTGGGCTTCGCAGTATATAGATATCCCTATTGTTACAGGAATGGGAATGGCTAGAAATGTTATCAATATATTAAGCTGTGACTTGATAATTGCCTTACCTGGCAAGGCAGGAACTATCTCAGAGATAGCCATTGCTTTAAAATATAACAAAGAAATCGTTTTATTCAAATTTGATGTCGGCGGATGGATAAAACCATATTTTGACGAAGGTAAAGTATATCAGATTGACAATCTGAAAGAATTGAGGGCTTTTATCAAGAGGAAATTTAACAATTGAAACTACAAAAGAGGAAAATATGTCCAAATTATTAATAAGAGTTGACGGCTCCTGTATGCCCAACCCGGGGAATATGGCAATAGGAGTAGTAATATACAGGGATGGCCAGTTATGGAAAAAAATTAATGAAATTGTAGGTTTCGGTACAAACAATATTGCCGAATATAGAGCAGTAATAAGGGGACTGGAAGAAATAAAGGATACTGAAGCCGATTTAATTGAGTTTTATTGTGATAGTCAGCTGATAGTGAAACAACTTAATAAGCAATTTAAAGTAAAAAATGAAAAAATGATTCCTCTTTTTGAACATATACAGGAATTGTTAAAAGAGATTAAAACACCTGTATATTTTATCTGGAACCGGAGAGAAGAGAATAAACTGGCAGATCAATTGGCAAGGAAATTATTAATCAAAGAAGAACAAAATAAGAGAGCAATTGCCTCTCAGGAACTAGTAGTTGAAAAAAATGGGAATAAATGGACTGTTAGTAACGAAAAAAATAAAAAAGTTTATCATGTTGATTTAACTATTCCAGAATGTGACTGCTATGATTTTGAAAATAATTGTCAGAAATGGAACCTGGAATGTAAACATATTCTTGCGGTACGAAATCATATTAAAGAAAAAACGATAAAGCTCAACAAAAAAGAAGAATTAGTGCTTCATGAAAAGAGCTTCAAAGTATTAATATTAAGCAAAATGGTCACAGTAGAAAAGTGGAAAGAATATCTTGACAAATATAATCAAGAGGATCTATTGCCATTGGAATTGGTGTTTCCAGGTAAGGATAATGAACAACTAAGTGATATACTATCAACCGCACAGGTTATAATCGGGGGGCAATTGGATGAACTTGAATTAAAACAAGCGAGAATGCTTAAATTATTTCAAATTCCTTTTACAGGGGTTGATAAGCAAAACTTGAAAAACTTTAAAAATTATCCCCACATTGCAGTATGTAATACACATGGTAATAGTCATGGTGTATCCGAGCTGGCTTTAGGACTCCTTTTAGCTCTGGCAAAAAATATTATTAATAACGATAAAGATTTAAGAATAGGAATATGGCATAGTATTGCCAGCGGGAAACCAACCATACAGCTCCATGGAAGGAAGCTGGGTATTATAGGTTTAGGTTCTATTGGCAAAGAGATTGCCCGAAGAGCATTATCTTTTGGTATGGAAATATATGCTTTGAAAAGAACAACGCAAAAAATAGAGGAGATAAAGAAAACATTTGACCTCAATTTTTTGGGAACATTGAAAGATTTAGAATATGTGGTAAAAGAATCTGATTTTATTATAATATCATTACCATTAACAACTAAAACAGAAAATTTATTCGATGAAAAAATTTTAAAAAGTATGAAGGGAAAATTTTTAATTAATATTGGACGGGGGAAAATTGTTAATGAAAAGTCACTCTATCATTACCTTAAAGATGGTACAATAGCAGGAGCAGGCATAGATACATGGTATCAATATCCTGATAAAGAATCTCCTGAAAAATTACCCAGTAATTATGCTTTCCACGAGCTGCCTAATATAATAATGTCACCACATAATGCCGGTTACACTGATAAGGCAATAGAAGAAAATATTCTGCAGGTATATAAAAATATTAAACGGGTATACAATGGCGAAGAACCGGAAAACAGAATTTCCCTTGATGAAGGCTATTAAATATTTTTATTTTAATCTATATTTAGCAGAGCACCTTAATATTTGATAAGTCTGATATTAGTTGTTGAAATTAATAATGATTTCTGGCTAACAGTATTTTTTCTCGCAAAGTTAACATATAATCAAAAAATAACATTATCTTTATGCTTCCTGATTATTAGATAATTTCGACGAAAATAATTTCCATATTCCCAATAGGTCAATATAATAAAATTAATTAAAGAGAAACCTAACTTTACTGCTCATGAAGAATAATTTTTAACCAGGTTTTTAACACTATGAATATGCTATACTTAAAGTGTTAGGTTAAATAGAAAATTAGATACTTTCTTTTTAAACATGACTGATGACAGCTCCTTTAACCATGTCTTTTTTCAAGAAATACTTAATTATTTTTGATCTATTATAAAATAATATAAACGATTAAAAAATGTATGATAAAATATTATAGCAATTTCCATTGTCACTTATAGGGAAAATGGTTTTTTCTATAAATCAATTTTAATACAAGATTAATTTAGCCGTTAATTAAACAGAATTATAAAATTATTGATAGAAAGGGGAATATATGCCTTTAGTTACAAGTAAAGAAATCTTATTAGATGCCAAAAAAAATAATTATGCAGTTGGTGCGTTTAATGCTAATAATATGGAGATTGTTCAAGCCATTATAGAGGCTGCTGAAGAAGAAAGGTCGCCAGTAATAGTGCAGGCTTCACAGGGTGCAATATCTTATGCAGGATTGGAAATGATTGTAGGAATGGTAAAAGTTTTAGCGGAGAATACTTTTATCCCTGTTGTTTTACACCTTGACCATGGCACTGATTATTATCAAAATATTAAATGTCTGCGGGCAGGCTTTACATCACTTATGTTTGATGGTTCAGGACTATCTTTTGAAGAGAATGTTTCATTGACCAGAAAAGTCGTTGATATGGCACATGCTGTTAATATTCCAGTAGAAGCTGAAATTGGGCAGATTGGTAAAATGGACTCCAGTGATGAACCAGGAGTAACCCGGGATAAAATAAAAGAATTCTTAACTGTTCCTGAAGAGGCGGCTAAGTTTGTACAACTAACAGGTGTAGACTCTTTAGCTGCTGCTGTTGGTACAATTCATGGATGCCAGGTAGCTATTGCAAAACTGGACATACCTCGCATTGAAAAGATAAGGGATTTAACCGGTGTTCCTCTGGTTTTGCATGGAGCTTCTGGAGTTGGTGATGAAGAACTAAAAAAAGGAATAGCTGCAGGGATTTGTAAGGTAAATATAGATACCAGAATCAGAATGGCTTTTACCAGAACAATTAAGGAATATCTTGACGGAAAACCGGAAGAGATAGACCCTCGTAAACCATTGGGAATGGCAAAGAAGTCTGCCAAAGAAGTGATAAAAGAACGGATAAGGGCATTAGGGTGTAACAATAGGGTATAAAATATAATGGTACTGCCATACAACAATAAAATTCGGAGGTAAAATATGTCAAAAAGGGTAGGAATTTTAACTGGCGGAGGAGATTGCTGTGGACTTAATCCTGCTATACGAGGAGCAGTTTATAGGGCATATGATTTTCATTATGAGGTATTCGGCATTCGTGATGGCTGGAAAGGATTAATAGAAGGTAATATTTTTAAAATCCATTTACAGGATGCTGAAGAGTTGATAGATAAGGCTGGTACTTTTTTAGGAACTTCCCGTACCAACCCATTTAAATTGGAAACAGGAATTGAAAAAGTATTGAGTACCATAAAGAACTATGGTCTGGATGCTATACTTGCAATGGGAGGTGAAGACACTTTAGGTGTTGCAAGAAAATTGTTTGAAGAATACAGGGTAAATGTTGTTGGAGCCCCAAAAACTATGGATAATGATCTTTCTTCAACCGATTTTACCTTTGGCTTCGATAGTGCAGTTACCAGGGCTGTAGAAGCAATGAAAAGTATGGAGGATACGGGGAAATCTCATTGCAGAGTAATGATATTGGAAGTAATGGGAAGGCATGCGGGGTGGGTTGCCCTTTATACCGGACTGGCATGTGGAGCTGACTGGATCCTTCTTCCAGAAGAGAAGCCTGATATTGATGAAATGTGCAAACAGATTCAGAGAGTCTATTCCAGAAAGAAATATGCATTAGTGGTAGTATCAGAAGGAGCTGAATTGCCTGGAATCAATACCGGACAAGAAGAACTTGATCAATTCGGTCATATGATCTTAAGAAAAAGAGAGATCGGGCAAACATTAGGCGACATCATATGCGAAAAAACAAGCCTTGAGACCAGACATGCTGTAATTGGGCATATGCAAAGAGGAGGAAATCCTACTGTTTTTGACAGGATTCTCGGGTTACGGACGGGAGTAAAGGCGATGGAATTGATTGAAAAGGATGATTATGGAAAAATGGCTGCTCTTAAAGGCAATAAAGTTGTTTCAGTTCCACTCGAAGAAGCAACCAGGGAGATAAAGGTTGTAAATAAAGAATGGATTAATTTTGCCAAAATTTTCTTTAAATAATAAGAATAAGAAACAACAAAACAATACAATTAATTATTTTAAAAATATCAATATTTGAACATTATACATAGTATTGTATTACAGATTGTTTTGAATTATAAAGCAATTGACTGAAATTTCATTATATTGTTAATATTAACCGATTATATGTCTTTATTGTTTTTACACAATCGGTTTTTATAATTTAAATAATGAATAAAAGTTAATTCCAATCTTATAGCCATATTTTTCTAATATGTAAAAATTCTTAAAAATATCTGAACCTTATATATTCTTAGTTTTATGTTTCCATATACAAACATATGATTAAAATAATCATTTTTTAATATTTTCCCCTATTTTAAGGAGATATATTTACAGAGAGAGATAATAATATGACTGAAAAACAAAAATTTGTTCACCTCCATGTTCATTCTGAGTACAGTCTGCTCGATGGAGCTTGTCGTATAAAGGAATTAATCAGAAAAGCTAAAGAAAATAATATGTCTGCTCTAGCCATTACAGATCATGGTGTTATGTATGGAGCTATACAGTTTTATAAAGAGGCGATTGCTAATAATATAAAGCCTATTATTGGCTGTGAAGTTTATCTTGCTCCTGGTAGCAGGTTAGATAAATCAAATGGTAAAAAAGAATCTCCTAACCATCTAATATTGTTAGCAAAGAATAAAAGGGGTTACATGAATCTATTGCAATTGGTAACCAGATCTTTCTTAGAAGGTTTTTATTATAAACCAAGAGTGGATAAAGAGCTTTTGAAAGAGTATAGTGAAGGGATAATTGCCCTGTCAGCTTGTTTAAAAGGAGAAATTCCCAGCCATATTCTACAAAATAATTATAAAGAAGCAGAAGAAGCGGCTCTATTCTATCAGGAAGTATATGGTAAAGGGAATTTTTACCTTGAACTGCAAAATAACACTATGCCTGAGCAGATAAAAGTTAATGAGGAATTAATAAAATTGAGTCGTTCACTGAATATACCCGTAGTTGCAACAAATGATGTGCATTATATTGAGAAAGAGGATTATGAAGCACATGATATTCTGTTATGTATTCAGACGGCTACAAATTTAGACGACCCAAACCGTATGAGGTTCAGTACTGATGAGTTCTATTTTAATACACAGGAAGAAATGCAGCAACATTTTATCGACATTCCAGAAGCTTTAGAAAACACCTGTAAAATAGCCGATGAATGTAATTTAGAGATAGATTTTAGAAATGCACATTTACCTGAATTCAGTCTGCCAGACGGAATGACAAGCAATGAATACTTAAAACAATTGTGCTATGAAGGTGCTAAGATTAAATTTGGACAGCTGGAAGGAGAAATAAAGGAACGATTGGATTATGAACTTTCGATAATAGAAAAGATGGGCTTTGATACTTATTTTCTTATCGTCTGGGATTTTGTCAACTATGCTAAAAAAAACAATATAATGGTTGGACCCGGAAGAGGATCAGCAGCTGGAAGTCTGATAGCTTACTGTCTCAGCATCACTAATATCAACCCCCTGGATTATGACCTGCTTTTTGAAAGGTTTCTCAATCCAGAAAGAATAAGTATGCCTGATTTCGATATTGATTTCAGTATCGAAGGAAGAGGTGAGGTTATTGAATATGTAAGCAGGAAGTATGGGAGTGACAAGGTTTCTCAGATTATAACCTTTGGTACTATGGCTGCCCGGGCTGTGATAAGAGATGTGGGTAGGGCGTTAGGTATTCCTTATGGACAGGTAGACAAAATTGCTAAACTTATTCCTTTTGAACCAAAAATGACTATAGATAAAGCACTGAAGATTGAACCAGAATTAAACAAAAGGATGGAAGATGACGATCTTATAAGAAAGATGATTGACATATCATCAAAATTAGAGGGATTATCACGTCATGCCTCTACACATGCTGCCGGAGTTGTTCTATCCCGTGAATCTTTGACTGACTTTGTGCCATTGCAGCTTACTTCTGAAGGTGAAATTTCAACTCAATATATAGCTGAGGATTTGGAATCTCTGGGATTGTTAAAGATGGATTTTCTGGGATTGCGAAATCTATCAGTAATTAACAGCACAATTAAAATAATAAAAAAAACCAGAGGCATTACCATAGATATTGACAAAATTCCTCTTGATGACGACAAGGTTTATGATTTATTAGCAAAAGGAGAATGCTGTGGAATTTTCCAATTAGAAAGTTCCGGAATGACAGATTTAGTGAAAAGAATGGAGCCAAAAAACATTGAAGACATTACCGCACTTTTGGCATTATTCCGTCCAGGACCTTTAGGGAGTGGTATGATAGATGATTTCATAAACCGTAAAAAAGGGAAAGTAGAAATTCAATACCTTCATCCAAAACTCGAACCAATATTGAAAGATACCTATGGTGTAATTGTTTATCAGGAACAGGTTATGCAGATAGCGAGCCAGCTAGCCGGTTACTCTCTCGGACAGGCTGATCTGTTAAGAAAAGCAATGGGGAAAAAAATTGAAGAAGTTATGAAAAAGCAGCAACAGCAATTCATTGATGGTGCGGTTAAAAATGATATCAGTAAAAAGACTGCTGAAGAAATATTTGACCTCATAGCTTATTTTGCCGGATACGGTTTCAATAAATCACATAGTGTTTCCTATGCCTTTTTATCATACCAGACAGCATTTCTCAAAGCACATTATCCTGTTGAATATATGGCAGCACTTTTGACCAGTATAATGCAAAATACCGATAAGGTAGTTAAATATATAAAAGAATGCCAGAATATGGGTTTAAAGATACTGGCACCTGATTTAAACGAAAGTTTAATTGATTTTACTGTAGTAGATGAACATACAATACGTTTCGGGTTAGCAGCTGTTAGAAATGTAGGTAAAGCCGCAGTAGAAGTTATTATAGCTGAAAGAAAAGAACGGGGGCCTTTTCTCTCCTTACTCGATTTTTGTCAGAGAGTTGATCTTAAAACTATTAATAGAAGAGTTCTGGAAAGTCTCATAAAAAGCGGGGCTTTGGATTTTACAAATTCTTCCAGAGCAATGTTATTGTCAGTTTTGGAAAAAACAATACAAATTGCACAGGATTATCAGAAAGAAAAAAGGAATGGACAAACAAGCCTATTTTCCATTAAAAGTGATTCGCTAATCAATAATATTCAGGACAATTTTGATCAATTGGATATAAAAGAATTTACTGATAAAGAACTTCTTACTATGGAAAAAGAGACTCTCGGATTTTATCTTTCCCATCATCCCCTGGATGATTATAGGCAAAAACTATCTGAAATTACTAATACTGATTCTGCAAGTTTGGACCAGCTTTCTGATAAAAGCCAGATTGTTATAGGAGGAGTAATTACTAATTTAAGAAAAAAAGCAACAAAGAGCGGAAATATGATGGCATATTTTTTACTGGAAGATCTGCATGGCACAGTAGAGGTGATAGTCTTCCCAAAAACTTTGGAAGAATACAGAGATGTGATAACGGCAGAGAATGTTGTTATTGTTGAAGGCCGTTTAGATGCTATGGAAGATAATATAAAATTACTTGCTCAGTCAGTCTATTCAATAAATGAATATGAGAAGAAAGGCTTGCTCCCCGATAATAAAAAGAAAAATAATAACTTTAAATATATCCATATAGAAATGGATATGGTAGAGCTAAATCCGATAAAATTAAAAGAACTGAAGAAAGTACTACAAAAGTACCCGGGAACTTTACGCGTTATATTTCACTTTAAATCAGGCTCTCAGGTATTTCGTCAATACCCGGATGAACAGATTAAAGTTGAATATAATCAATACCTTACCGATGAGTTAAAAACCATTGTCAAACAGACTAGAATATGGTTTGAAGAATATGATTCTTGAAGAATTTAAATGTGGTGCCGAAGGTCGGAGTCGAACCGACATGAGCTGTGAGGCTCGCTGGATTTTGAGTCCAGTGCGTCTACCAATTTCGCCACTCCGGCAGATGTTTATAAAAAATTATAGAATAGTGCATAGGCAATGTCAAGATAAAGCAATATATTAAAAGATTTATTTTGTACTTTTAAAAAATTTTACATTATTATACATTAGATGAGTATTAAATATGATAAAAAAAACAAAAAGACTATTTTTAATTGATGGGCAAGGGCTCATATATCGTGCCTTTTTTGCTATACCTAAATTAACTACTTCCTATGGGCAGATTATAAATGCTGCTTATGGATTTACACTATTATTATTAAAACTGTTAGAAGAACAAAAACCTGACGGTATTTTAATAGCATTTGATACCCCTAAACCAACTTTTCGCCACAAACAATATGAACCTTACAAAGCAAAAAGAGAGAAGATGCCGGAAGAACTGATTGAACAACTATCTATTATTAAAGATATAGTACAAAAATTTAATATTCCATCAATTGAGATCGAAGAGTATGAAGCTGATGATATCATTGGAACTATTGTTGAAAAAACAAAAGATAGTCTATACAAATCAATAATCGTAACCGGTGATAAAGATTTGTTGCAGCTTGCCGATAAAGATACCGAAATACTGCTAATGCAGAAAGGATTTACCCAGGTAGAAGAGTTTGGGCTGGAGTCCCTTGAAAGGATGTTAGGCTTTAATCCTGCTTTTATTCCTGATTATATAGGGTTGAAAGGGGATCCATCTGACAATATTCCCGGAGTTCCAGGAATAGGAGAAAAAACTGCTCAAAAATTAATTAAACAATTCGGTAACCTGGAACAAATTATAAAGAATTCAGCTGATATTGAGAATAAATCAATAAAAGAAAAACTGATGCAATATGGCAACCAGGCACAACTTAGTAAAGAACTGGCAATAATCAAAAGAGATGTTGATTTTAACTTGAATCCTTCTGAAATAGAATATAAAGGACCGGATTATGATAATCTGCGATCACTATTTATAAAATATGAATTTAGAAAACTGTTAGAGAAACTTCCTGCCCAAAAAGAACAAAAAAACAGAAGTTCAATAGAAAATGATTTAACCGAATTCCATGAAATTACTAATGAAGAAGAACTGGAAAAAGTATGTAAAAAAATTAAAGAAAATAAAACATTCTCTTTTCTTGTAGATATATACCAATCCGGTGCCGTAAAATTAATCAAATTTATTACTTTGGCTATTTCCGATGAGATATTTTTGATTAGAGTAAATAATAGAGATGTATTAATGGAGAAGGGTAGCTTGTTGTCCCGAGAGCCAGTACTTAAAAAATTAAAGCCCATTTTTCTTGATACAGATATTGAAAAGATCGGTTATGAACTGAAAGATTCCTGGCGTTATCTGTATAATGACTCCCAATTTTTCAAATCCCCTTATTATGATGTTAAAATAGCCGCATATTTGTTAAATCCTTCCCGGGAAGATTACAGTCTTAATAGTATTATATGTAGTGAACCGGATATCGTTAAATCTGCAGATACAGGGAACAGAGGATCGGTTTCATTTTCCGAACGTGAAAATGAATTGTGCTGGCAAGCAGCATCGATACTGCTTTTAAAAAAAATACAATGGGAAAAGCTATCTGAAATGGAAATGGATAAACTTTATCTCGACATAGAGCTGCCCCTTGTTGAAGTAATATATTCTATGGAAAAAAGAGGAATTAAGCTGGATACCGTTTTTCTAAAAAAGATGTCTCAGCAATTTTCAGAAAAGATTAATGGAATTAGAAATGAAATATTCAATATGTCAGGGGAAGAATTCAATTTAAATTCACCAAAGCAATTGAGTATGGTCTTATTTGAAAAAATGAAATTACCAGCTTCAAAAAAAACAAAAACAGGTTTTTCAACAGATGCTACAGTATTACAGGAATTATCTGAAAAACATGAAATTGTAGTAAAAATACTTGAATACAGAGAACTGGAAAAACTAAAAAATACTTATATAGACAAATTACCTCGATTAATTAATATTCAAACAGAAAGAATACACAGCTGTTTCAATCAAACCGGAACCTCAACTGGTAGATTGAGTAGTAATAATCCTAATTTGCAGAATATCCCGGTGAGAACAGAACTTGGCAAGGCTATAAGAAATGCTTTTGTCGCAGAGCAGGGAAATATTTATTTATCTGCTGATTACTCTCAGATCGAATTGAGGATTCTTGCACACCTTTCCAAAGATGATAATCTGATTGAAGCTTTTTTAGAAGGAAAAGATATTCATGCATTTACAGCAGCTCAATTGTTTGATGTTGATTTAAATTTAGTTTCTGAAGAGATGCGGAGAATAGCTAAAACTATTAATTTTGGGATAATTTATGGAATGAGCAGCTTTGGTCTGGCTACTAATTTAAGGATTGGAAGGAATGAGGCATCACAATATATTGAAGCATATTTTCAAAGATACCATAGAGTAAAAGAATATATTGAAGAACAGATTTCAATTGCAAGAAAGAATAAATATGTTAAAACAATGCTTAACAGAATAAGATATTTAGATGGAATCAATAGTAGGAATAAATCAGTAAGGGAATTTTATGAACGTACAGCTATTAATACACCTATACAGGGTACCGCTGCAGATTTGATAAAAATTGCTATGATTGGGATAGATTCCAAAATGAAAAGTATGAACTCTTCCAGCGGTTTAATCATACAAATTCATGATGAGTTGATTTTTGAGATACCTGGGCCAGAGTTGGAAAAAAGGCAGGTTGTAATTAAAGATATTATGGAAAATTGCTTACCTCTCGATATACCATTAAAAGTTAACTTCAGCAAAGGTTATCGCTGGGGAGAATTATAATACATAACAATATGGGAAAATAATCTTTGTTAATAAGGTTTGAAAGGAGATTATTTTATTTAAAATGCTAGTTATTGGCCTAACGGGAGGTATAGGAACTGGAAAATCAACCGTTGCTTTGATATTTAAACAATTGGGAGCGGAGATAGTTGATTCTGATGAGATTGCCCGCACTATTGTTTGTCCAGGTAAAAAAGCTTGGCATAATATTGTAGATTATTTTGGAAAAGAAATATTACTTGAAAATCAGGAAATTAATAGAAAAAAATTAGCTTCAATAGTTTTTTCCGATAAAACTAAATTGAATGTGCTTAATAAAATTACACATCCTGAGATTATTGCTGCAGTAAAAGAAAAAATAGAACAGCTCAAAGGTTCCTCGGGAAATCACAAAAACCTTATCTGTATTATAGAAGCGCCTCTGTTATTCGAAACAAATCTGCAAGAAATGATGGACAAAATAATAGTGGTCTATCTGAATAGAGAGGAGCAGATAAAAAGGCTTCTGACAAGAAATAAACTTTCTGAGGAGGAAGCTGTGAAAAGAATAAATTCCCAGATACCTGTAGAGGAAAAAATTCAATGGGCTGATTATGTTATAAACAACTGCTCTAGCATTGGGAATACCGAAAAACAGATAAAAAAAATATGGGATGAATTGAAACTATCCCTTAGCAAAGATTGCTAGTGTACTTAATCATTCTATTAAGTAAGATAATAATAAATAAATCTCCATTTTTCTCACAACCATATTTTCCCAGATTCAGTTGAATACTATGTTATAATAATAAGATTGAATTATTATGATAGTATTTCTGTTCTGTAAATAAAAGAATATTTCGTTCTTTGATATGAAAAAAGATGGTTTTAAATAACAGGAAAACCCATTTATGAGTAGAAAATTTCAACTTGTTTCCGATTATTCTCCACAGGGAGACCAGCCGGAAGCTATAAGTAAAATATATCAGGGATATTTGGAAGGTAAAAATGTTCAGACCTTACTAGGTGTAACCGGTTCTGGGAAAACATTTACAATGGCAAATATTATTCAGCATCTACAGATGCCTGCTTTGGTTATCTCTCACAATAAAACACTGGCAGCACA
>JAXGTM010000024.1:0-17102 GCA_040774925.1 Atribacterota bacterium
CACTTTAATATATTAAAATAAGATTAAATTAAGTTAGTATTTAATTATCTCTTTTTTTATTTACACTATTTGTCTAAAAATTAATTGTATAATAGTTCTATCGGGTTGATAAGTTTCTCAACAGTTTTTCGTTACTACTTTTATATGGTATTTTAAAAAATCATTAGATAATTACAAAAACTTGATGAAATTTGTTTACAATAATTATTTTGTCATGTTAATTTCTTAAACTTACTGAAATTGACCAAATATGATAAAATCAGATTAACCAAATTAATAATTAGATATAATATTTCTATTTCTGATTCTGACTAGAATTTTATATATAGTAAGAAGTATGGTTCATGGTTATTGGGAAGAAGAAACATTTTTATGTAAATTGGGATTTAAGAAGTACTAATAATATAGAAAAATCCAATTAGCTGCCAGTAATTATTTTAGCTATTTAAGGAAAGCCGAAATATATAGATTAGAGGAGCAAAAAAATTTTCCCGTTACATACCATTAACTAGCACATTAATATATTCCCGATATCTTATTTGTTAATCACTGTTTAAGTATTAGAAAGAGGAAGGTAGCAAAAAGTGAATGGTAACAGTTGGATAAATGATTTTGTGGAGCGATTGACTAACTTAGAAGGAATCTTTGAAATCTATGTCTCTCTTTTTTTGAAGTATGATAATCAATTTGTTTTTGGTGTAAAGAGTAGTAGGGAAAGGGTTGCAGAAAAAAGTATTAAAAAGTCAGCTATTTCTGCAATTGGTGGGCCTGTTAACAGGGATATAGATAAAGATAATATACAGTTTTTAAAAACCCGCTGTATACAGGATATTGGAGTAGATGTTGTATTTGAGGATAGTCCGCAAACATATCTTGATTATCAACATCGTCTAAAGAAGATCCCTGTAGAACTGGTTAAGGGTGGAATAAGGCCACATATGGTAACTTTTTTACAGAAAACTGGATATGGGAAGGCTGAAAAAACCCTTATTTTCAGCTATGCCGGAAAGACAAAAAACAAACCACAGCCATTACAGCATGATGCACTTTTATTTGCAAAAGAACATGTTTTGGTACAAATGTTTAAAAGTGAAAAGACGGTGCTTGAACTTAAACATGCCGGTGCTACATTTGATGAACGAATAAAGATGGCTGATAATATTTCCCTTTTTCCTACAGGTTCTGTAAATAGCTTGTTGCGTTTTTTGAGTTATGAAGTATTCTAGATTGAATGTCTTATAATCTATTTACTGTAATAAAAAAAATAATAAACATTATTACCTAAATGTAGTTATCAATTTATTATGGTATTTCAATAAAAATTTAAGAGGGTATTTACTTGGATATTCTAGTTATTGGAAGTGGTGGCAGAGAACATGCCATTGTTTGGAAACTAAAGCAGAGTCCATTGGTAAAAAAAATTTATTGTGCACCAGGCAATGCTGGAATTAGCGAATATGCTGAGTGCCTGGAAGTGAGAGCAGATGATTTAAATGGTTTATTAGAAATTGCTCGTAAGAAAAAGATCGATTGTACCATTGTTGGACCGGAAATCCCATTATCTTTAGGAATAGTAGATATATTTGAAAAAAAAGGCTATCCAATTTTTGGGCCACATCAAATTGCTGCTAAAATTGAGTCAAGCAAAGTTTTTTCCAAAAATATAATGAATAAATATAAAATTCCAACAGCCAATTCTGAAAGTTTTACTGATTACTATAAAGCAGTAGCATATCTTGAAAGTCATCCCCTTCCATTAGTTATAAAAGCAGATGGATTAGCTGCAGGAAAAGGAGTTATCATTGTCGATAGTAAATCTGAAGCGGAGTATGCGCTAGCCAGAATAATGAAAGAAAAAGTATTTGGGGATGCAGGCAGATTAGTACTGATTGAGGAATTCCTTATGGGCGAGGAAGTATCTATGCTGGCATTCAGCGATGGCAAACATATTGTTCCAATGATAACATCCCAGGACCATAAAAAAATTGGGGATAATGATATAGGACTAAACACAGGAGGAATGGGTGCATACAGCCAGGTTCCTTTTTTTACTAAGGAAGAACAGGAGGCTGTTATCTCCAGGGTTTTACAGCCCACTATATCGGGTTTAGAACAGGAAGGTATTGTTTTTAAAGGAGTTCTTTATGCAGGTTTAATAATAACCAAGGAAGGACCTAAAGTATTGGAGTTCAATGCCCGTTTTGGAGATCCAGAAACACAGGTAATTTTACCAGGACTAAAAACTGATTTAATGGAGATTATTCTATCGAGTATCAATGGGACTCTGGATAGAGTTAATCCTGTATGGAGTAAGCAGTTTACAGTCTGTGTGATAATGACTTCCGAAGGATATCCCGGAGAGTATGTATCAGGTAAAACAATCACCGGTTTAGAAAAATTAAATGAAAGAGAAGATATAATCGTATTCCATTCAGGTACTAAAAAAGATGACGGCAAAACTGTCACTTCTGGTGGTAGGGTGCTAGGGATTACCGCCTGGTCAGATACTTTAAAGGGAGCAATTGATAAAGCGTATCAGGGAGTGGATGAAATCTATTTTGAAGGCTGTTATTACCGGAAGGATATTGGAAAAAAAGGATTACATTTTTTAAAAAATGCAAATTAATTTAGGTAAATATAGAAAAGGGAGAGGAGAGAGAAGTGGACAAGACAAAGAGAGCAATTATTAGTGTTTCAGATAAAACAGGAATAATTGAATTTGCCAGAGGATTGTCGAAATCTGGTTACCAGATTATTTCTACAGGTGGAAGTGCTAAAGTTTTACAAGAGGCAGGAGTGGATGTAATTTTGATTTCAGAGGTAACTGGATTTCCGGAAATTTTAGATGGTAGAGTTAAAACATTGCATCCATTAGTTTTTGGAGGTATACTGGCCCGCCTTGACAATTTAGATCATCAAAGACAATTAAAGGAACAAAAAATATTTCCAATAGATATGGTAGTGGTTAACCTGTATCCATTTGAGAAAACCATATCTAAAGAAGAAGTATCCTTAGAAGAGGCAATTGAAAATATTGACATTGGTGGACCTTCTTTATTAAGGGCTGCAGCAAAAAATTACCAGGATGTAACTGTAATTATTGATCCTTCGGATTACAATAGAATATTGGATGAATTAAATAATTCTCATGGGAATATCTCTCTTTCCACAAAAAAAGAATTAGTAGTAAAGACTTTCCAATATACTTCATACTATGATAGTTTGATTTATCGTTACTTAACCAGAAATCTGACCCCCAATGAAGATTGTTTTTCAGATTATTTAGTAATTGGGGCTAAGAAGCTAAATGATCTACGTTATGGAGAGAACCCTCATCAAAAGGCTGCTTTTTATAAGGAAAACCTGGTAGAAGAAGCCAATTTAGGTTCAGCCCGACTTCTTAGTGGAAAAGAATTATCATATAATAATCTTGTTGATCTTGAAGCGGCATTGTCTATAGTTAAAGAATTTGATGAACCTTCTGTTGTTTTCATTAAACATACAAATCCATGCGGGTTAGCAACTGATGATAGTATTGAAACAGCCTACGAGAAGGCTTATCAAAGCGATCCCTTATCAGCCTATGGCAGTATTATAGGAATTAACAGAAGGGTTGAAGAAAAGTTAGCTAACATTATTGGCAATACACCTTTTGTAGAGGCGATAATTGCTCCATCCTATAGCCCAACTGCGCTTTCAATTTTAAAAGAAAAGCAGAATCGTAGAATTATTGAGGTAGGTGACCTGCGTACTCAGGATCGTCATGTAAAGGAGTTAAAAAAGATTTCAGGAGGATTTTTACTACAGGATAGGGATTTTAAGAGTATATTCTTTGAAGATATGAAAGTAGTAACTGAAAAAAAACCAGATAGAGATGATATTGAAGAACTATTGTTAGCATGGAAAATGGTTAAACATGTAAAATCAAATGCTATTGTTCTATCACAAAATAAACAACTGGTGGGAGTTGGTGCTGGCCAGATGAGTAGAGTTGATTCAGTTTTAATCGCTATTAGAAAAGCAGGAGAACGTGCAAAAGGTAGTTACCTGGCTTCTGATGCCTTTTTCCCTTTTGCTGATGGAGTAGAAGCCGCAGGAAAAGCAGGCGTAAAAGCTATTATCCAACCAGGTGGTTCAAAGAGGGATGAAGATGTAATTAAAGCAGCAAACAAATTAGGAATGATTATGGTCTTTACAGGGTACCGTTCTTTCAAGCATTAAAGTTTAAAAAAATCAAAATATATATTGACAGCTGGACTATTAAGTGATAGTGTAACTATTAATTTTAGTATCAATCGTTTAAACAAAATAAGTTCTTTAATTTAAAATAAAAAATTTTATAAATAAGATATAAGATTTATTAAATTCAGAAAAGTAAGTCTAGATTCTTTTTCAGAGAGCTGAGCGTTGGTGAAAAATCAGCAAAGAGTCTGCTGAATTCCGCCTGAAATATTGTCAGAGAGATTGTCAGTTTGTTTCTGACCGTATAAATCGTTAGTAAAAATAAGAGCTATTCAAGTTAGATTATTTTTTAAGATATTATGTTGACTAGCTGAATTGGGGTGGCACCACGGCATATTTATTCGTCCCCGGTAGTTGTTCAAACTACCGGGGATTTTTTATAAATGAGGAAAGTGTGGTAGAAGTTATGAGGAAAAAATTATTTATCCCTGGCCCTATTGAGGTCAAAGCAGATGTTTTAAAAGAGATGTCAAGACCTTTGATTGGTCATAGAAGCAAGGAAGCATCTGATTTGCAAAGGGCAATAAGTAGCAATTTACAAAAATTGATGTATACCCAGAATGAAATTTTGCTTTCTACCTCTTCTGGTAGCGGATTAATGGAAGGAGCGGTTCGTTCCTGTACCAATAAACGTGCAGCTATTTTTTCATGCGGAGCATTTGGGGAAAGATGGTATGAAATGGCTCTGGCAAATCAAATTGAAGCAGATCTTTTTGCCATAGAATACGGAGATGCGGTAAGAGGAGAACTTGTAGGAAGAGTATTGGATTCCGGGAAGTATGATTTATTAACTATTACTCATAATGAAACTTCTACCGGTGTAATGAATCCATTACAGGAGATAGCAGAAGTTATACACGAATTTCCTGACATAGTATTTTGTGTAGATACAGTAAGTTCTTTAGGTGGAACCAAAATTTCCGTAGACGAATTAGGTATCGATATCTGTATTGCCTCAAGTCAAAAATGTATTGGGCTTCCACCAGGTTTTTCTTTTTGCTCTTTCTCGCCAAAAGCAGTGAAAGCTGCAAAAAATGTTAAATTCAGAGGAGTCTACTTCGATTTATTGAGATTATATGAATATATAATAAAAAAAGATTTTCAATACCCTTTTACACCTTCAATTTCACATATGTATGCTCTGGATAGCCAATTAAAATCTATTATGAAAGAGGGTTTAGAAAATCGTTTTGAAAGACATAGTATGATGGCAAAACGTGTTCAAGAATGGGCCAAAGATAGGCTTGCTCTTTACCCTGAAGAACAGTTTGCATCTCCTACCGTAACCTGTATAAAAAATATTCATCAGGTAAATATTGCTGAATTAAGAAATGAATTAGGTAAATCCGGGCTTGAGATATCTAACGGTTATGGAAAATTAAAGGATAAAACTTTTAGAATTGCCCATATGGGAGATTTAACCCTTGTTGAGATAGAGGAATTATTATCAGCTATTGATCAATATCTGTTTCCAGGAGGTGAAAAAAACAAATGATAAAAATTATTATTAGAGATGGTGTAGAACCCTCTGTATTTAATGAATTAAAGAAGAGAGGATATTTGGTTAGAGAAGGTAAAAAAGAGCAAAAAGCTATTTTTCATGAAGTTGAGGATAATGAAATACTTATAATCCGCTCTGCTACTAAAATTACCAGAGAAATCATTGACCATGCATTGGAGACAGGTGCTCTAAAATTGATTATAAGAGCAGGAGTGGGGACAGATAATATTGATGCAGAATATGCACGGCAAAAGGGCATAACCGTACTTAATACCCCTGATGCCAGCAGTACATCTGTTGCAGAATTAGCCTTAACCCATATATTAGTTTTAGCAAGAAAGATGGTCTTAGCTAATTTATCCATCAGAAAAGGCAATTGGAACAAAAAAGAATGTTTAGGTATTGAAATATCAGGTAAAACGCTGGGTATCATAGGTATGGGCCGAATTGGGCAGGTATTAGCCCAAAAAGCCAGCGCTTTGGGTATGAAAATCATATATTTTGATATTGCAGCACCAGAGGACATAGACCTTAGCTGGAAATCTCTCTCTCTGCTCGAAGTTCTAAATCAATCAGATTTTATTTCTTTACATATATCTTCAGAAGGGAACAATGGTTATTTGATTGATGAGCCACACTTTAAAATGATGAAAAAAAGTGCCTTTTTAATCAATACAGCCAGAGGAAAATTAGTCAATGAGGATGCTTTGCTGGAAGCTTTAAATAAAAATATTATCGCTGGAGCAGGAATAGATGTTTATTGTCAGGAACCATGCAAAAATATTTCTCTTCTTAATCATGAACGTATTTCGGTTACTCCTCATATAGGTGCTTCTACCAAAGAGGCGCAGCTTAAGATCGGACAAGAGGTTATTCGGCTCATTGAAGAATATCATAAGAAGAAAAATAAAGAGCAATAAGGGGGAATATCTATGGTATTTATCAAACCTTTTAAGGCATTAAGACCAAAAGAAGAAATGGTTTCTTTGGTAAACTCTCCGCCTTACGATATAGTAAGCCAGGATGAAGCAAGAAGAGTAATTAAAAGTAATCCATATTCTTTTTTAAAAATTGTTAAGCCAGAAGCAGATTTATCAGAAGGGCAGATACTCTCCGGATATCAATTATCTGAAATAGCAGCTAAAAATTTACTGACATTTGTCAGTCAGGGAATAATGAAAAAGGATGAAAAGGACAGTTTTTATCTTTACTCCCAGGATAATGGTATTTATAAGAGAACAGGGCTTGTAGCATGTCTATCAGTGGAAGAATATCTAAATGGAATAGTAAAAAAACATGAGAAAATCAATTTAGAACCATATCAGGGGAGAATCGAGCACATTAAAAGAACAAAGGCTCATACTGGATGTATTTTAACAATATACCAGAGTAATAACCAGATTGATGAATTAGTAAACGTCGAAATTAATAATAAACCATTGTATGATTTTAAATCTGATGATGGAGTAGAAAATAGATGCTGGCAAATTAAAGAAAAGAACACTATCCTTTTATTAAAAGAAATTTTCCAGTCAGTTAAAAGTCTTTATATTGCCGATGGTCATCATAGAGCTGCAGCTGCAGCCGAGGTGGCTCAGTTGATTAAGTCGAAAAATATTAAAGACATTAAATGTAAAATGACAGAGGAAGAGGAGTATATGTTTTTCCCCGCAGTTTTGATTCCACATAATCAAATCCATATTTCTGCTTATCACAGGGTAGTAAAGATGCCATCAGGATTCGTAAAAGATGTTTTTATTAAAGAAATAGAGAAATTTTTTCATGTTGAAAAAAATGTTACAAATATCCCTTTTTTCCCAGACAAAAAACATGTTTTTGGTATGAATATATCAGGACAATGGTATAAATTGACATTTATTGAAAATTCTTTTAATGGGAGCAGAGATGATGTTGTTAGCTTACTAGATGTATCTATTTTACAGGACCTCATATTAAACCCACTACTTGGTATCGAAAATCCTCAAAAAAATGATAGAATCGATTTTATTGGAGGAGATAATAGGGCATCAGGAAAGATAGATGAAAAGATTAAGCAGGGGTCATTCATTATTTTTACCCTCTTTCCAACTTCAGTAGAAGAAGTCATAAAAATATCTGATTTGGACCAAATAATGCCGCCAAAATCAACCTGGTTTGAACCGAAAGTAAGAAGTGGTGTCTTTGTCCATCCTTTTAACTGAAATTGAATTTTTATGTATCTATTTTATGTAAATTGTTAAGAAAATTTGTCATTTTTATTTTGATTTATAGTAATCTTTCTGAAAAAATGATATATAATATGAAAAATATTTTAAAAATAAAATTTCTAAATTTTTAAGATAATGGAATTATAAAAAAGGAAAACATATGTCTGTTAATTTAAAAAATCGTCACTTGTTAACTCTGAAAGATTTTAATAAAAATGAAATCACCTTTTTACTCGATTTAGCTACTGAACTAAAAAAAGCAAAATATGACGGCACTGAGAAACAACGATTAAAAGGGAAAAATATAGTATTAATATTCGAAAAAACTTCCACCAGAACAAGATGTGCTTTTGAAGTAGCAGCTTTTGATCAGGGGGCTAATGTTACTTACATAGGTCCAACTGGCTCCCAAATGGATATTAAAGAATCTATGGAAGATACTGCGCGGGTATTGGGTAGATATTATGATGGAATAGAATTCCGTGGGTTCAAACAAGAATCAGTTGAGATATTAGCTCAATATTCTGGAGCGGTAGTATGGAATGGATTGACTGACTTATACCATCCTACACAGGTATTGGCCGATTTAATGACAATTAGAGAGCAAGTTAAAAAACCACTGGAAAATACTAAGTTGGTTTTCGTAGGAGATGGAAGAAATAATATGGCCAATTCTTTGCTTATTGGCGCTGCCATCATGGGCATGGAGACACGGATAGTTACTCCAAGACCCTTGTTCCCCCGTGAAAATATATTAAACGATGCGAAAAAAATATCAGCAGAATCCGGTGCAATAATTAATATTACTGATGACATTTTACTGGGTGTAAAAGGAGCTGATGTAATATATACTGATGTTTGGGTTTCAATGGGTGAAGAAGATAGGATTGCAGAAAAGATTAGCTTATTAAAAGAATATCAAGTAAATAAAGAAATGATTCTCGATACTGATAACCCTGAAGTTGTCTTTATGCATTGCCTGCCATCATATCATGATATAAATACCAGGACAGGGAAAGAAGTTTTTATAAAATATGGTTTGGAATCTATGGAAGTAAGTGATGACATCTTCCGTAGCAAACACTCTGTAGTATTTGATCAGGCAGAAAACCGACTGCATACTATTAAGGCTGTTATGATTGCTACTTTGGGCTGTTAATTTTCCAAAATAATATTGGTATTACATACCATTAAACTTCAAAATATTAATGTTGTTTAAAAATAGCCTGCTAAAGAAAGAATGGAAAATTTTTCTAAAATAATTTGACAATTTTCATAATTGTTGTTATTTTTGGTATAAAATATAGTTAGCGTTAACTAACATTTATGATTTAGAATTAGGAAGGCTTTAAATTAATTGGGAAAAAGAGAGAGCACTATTGACAGACGTGAGGAAATACTGAGAGTATCTGCCGGGATAATTCATAATCAAGGTTTTTATAAGCTTACCATAAGAAATATTGCAAAAGAAATATTCATTTCCGAAGCAGCGATTTATCGGCATTTTCAAAGCAAAGAAGAAATTATTTCTGAATTATGCCAGAGAGTATTTAGTAAAAATCAATATTGGTTTGAAGACGTATCAAAGGAAGATCCGAATAGCTTATTAACGAGAATTATGTTGGGCCAAATTAAGGGATTACAAGAAGAACCTTTTTTGAGTACCATGCTGTTCCATGAAGAGGTATTCAGGGAATATCCAAATTTAAAGGAATATATAAGAAAGCACCGTGAAAAAAATGAGATTACAATCCAAGAAATCATTATTAAAGGGCAAAAAGAAGGACTCTTTGATATTAATATTGACCCATCTGTTTTTGCTATAATATACATGGGAAGCATAAGAATGCTAATTACTAAATGGAGACAGGATAATTTTAGCCCACAGATAGAGGAAGAAGCAAAAAAAGTATTAAATCAGTTACTACAATTTCTTCAAATATATAAAAGAAAATAAACCTCTTATACCACATAAAACTTAAAGATAAGATGAAATGGTAAAAAATTATACTAAAAGTGAGTTAACGTTAACTATAATAAAATATTTGGTAAAATCAGAATAAATAAGGAGAATGAATAATGAACATAAGTACTATTTTACTTATCGCATTAACTGTTATTGCTCTTGTTGTATCGTTCGTAAAAGACCGAAAAAGAACAATAAGCAGTATGTTGTCAGCTAAAGGAAGGTTATTTGAAACAATGACTCAGATATTCGGCATATTATCACTTATAGGATTAATATTAGCAATAGTTCCAGAAAGTTTTATAAAATCTGTTTTGGGCAGCGAAAGCATTGCCTTAAGCACTCTATATGGAGCAATAATTGGAACTATAACAATTATACCGGCTTTTATTGCTTTTCCCTTATCATCATCATTGGTAAAAGGGGGAGCTCACCTGATAGCAATAGCTGCTTTTATAACTACTTTGACAATGGTAGGTTTTGCTACAATGCCAATCGAGATAAAACATTTTGGTAAAAAATTTACTTTCACAAGAAATCTGCTCAGCTTTGTTCTAGCAATTTTTGTAGCACTGGGAATGGGGGTAATATTATGATAAAAAATTGGATTAAAAACAATAAATTCAATTCATTTGTCATTTTTGCCTATATAATTACGGGAATCTACCGTTTCGATATTTTGCAAAAAGCTATTTCCAACACAATAATGTATCTTGTTGAGATGATAGAAATTTTACCTGCTGTATTTATTTTAACAGGACTGATAAATACGTGGATACCTTCAAAAATGATTATAAAAAATTTTGGAAACAATTCTGGTTTTAGAGGAAAATTTATTTCTATGATTATCGGCTCTCTCTCAGCCGGTCCAATTTATGCTGCTTTTCCTCTTGCTCAATCTTTACTAGAAAAGGGTGCTAGTATTGGTAACATCATAATAATTATTAGCTCATGGGCAGTCATAAAGATACCTATGCTTATTGTAGAAACGAGATTTTTAGGATTACCTTTTGCAATTACCAGATATATTTTAACAATTCCAGGAATTATTTTGTTGAGTATTGTCAGTGAAAGGATTCTGGGTAATGATCATTCTAGTTTGAAGGTAGATAAAAGTCAGAATAGCGATGAGATTGATTTAATTAAAGATGCTTTACCTGGACTTAATTGCGGTACATGTGGCTATAAAAGTTGTTCAGAGTATGCAATTGCAATTTACAAAAAAGAATCATCTATAAATAATTGTAAGCCTGGGGGAGAAGATACTCTGAATAAATTAAGGACTTTAAATAGCATAACATCTACTTAATTTAAATAGAAACAAATATTTACCAGTATAAAAAATTTATTAAATTTTTTATACTGGTAAATATTTGAGCATTATTCTAATTCTTCAGCTATAATAGATATTGTTACATGATTTAAGATTTATTTTTACATTAAATATTTCAAACTTTTGTTGCACGCTGAGATTTATGAATTTTCGATGCTATTAAAACTGACAAAATGTTTAAAAGATTAAATTGTAAATAAGGAGATAAATTTTACCTATGTCTCAAACTTCAATAATTATGAATAAGAGAGACATTGACAGAACACTATTGCGTATTTCACATGAAATAATTGAGAAAAATAAGGGTGTTGAAGATTTAGAAATAATTGGTATTAAGACCAGAGGCGAATACCTTGCAAAGAGAATAGCAGAGAATATTCTCTCTATCGAAAAAATCAATATTCCGGTTGGAGTACTGGATATTACTCTCTATCGTGATGATTTGAAAGAAAAACAGCCTCAGGCGATTGTAATTAAAACAGACATTCCTTTTCAGATAGAAGGGAAAAAAATACTATTAGTTGATGACGTTCTTTATACTGGAAGAACTATAAGGGCCGCAATGGATGCAATTGTTGACCTGGGAAGGCCTAGCTGTATACAGCTGGCTGTATTATTAGATAGAGGTCACAGAGAATTTCCCATAAGAGCTGATTATGTTGGCAAAAATGTGCCAACCTCTCGACGGGAGTTAGTGAAGGTTAGATTGGGAGAAATTGATGATTTAAATCAGGTTGAGATTGTTAAGTAATATTTTCTAAAATTGCAAAAGTTTTATTTAAATACAAAAAGGTGGAATTATTATTTTCAGAAAACAAAAATGATTCACTTTGACTCCTCTTAAAATCTGCTACAAATTTATATAATCATTGTCAATATCAATACATTAGATGTAAATCATAATAATTAAAAAATGTTACAAAATATTCAAAGGAGACATTATGCTGTATGGCTGCTGGGGTAGAATATTAGAGATAGATTTAAACAATAAAAAAACCCGGGTGGTTGAATTAGCAAATGACATCTATCAGAAATACCTGGGTGGACGTGGTTTAGGTGTATACTTATACTCAGAGTATGCAAAAGAGTATAGAAGAGATCCAATGTCAGAAGATAACCCCATTATCATTTCCACGGGGCCTTTAACAGGAACTCCAGCTCCTACCGCTGGTAGAGTATCCTTAACTACCAGATCCCCTTTGACAAACACCATATTCAGTTCTAACAACGGAGGAAAATTTGGTGCAATTCTAAAGTTTACCGGTTTTGATGCTATTGTTATTCTAGGAAAAGCAGAAAAACCTGTCTATATATTTGTAAGTGATGAAGAAATAAATATAATAGATGCAACTCATCTCTGGGGGAAGAATACTTTAGCGACAACTTGCATTTTGCAAGAAAAATATTCTAAAATGTCCAGTGTAATTTCCATCGGACCAGCTGGTGAAAACCATGTTTTATTTGCCAGTGTAATTACTGATGGAGCCCGGGGATTTGGCAGGGGTGGTATAGGGGCTTTATGGGGTTATAAGAAAATAAAAGCTATTGTGGTCAAAGGGAGAAAAAAGCCCAATATCAAAGATAGAGCAAAATTAAAAGGTGTATTGTATGAAGCTGATAAGTCTATCAAACAGAATCCTGTAACCTCTAAAGCCTTACCAGAACTAGGTACCAGCTTTTTGCTCGATGTAGTTTATTTTGATCATGCATTACCTATAAAAAATTTCTCTATAAATAAATTTCCTCAAATAGAATGCCTGAACAGTACAGTATTGCAGGAAAAAATATTTAAAGAATCCTTTTCCTGCTGGGGATGCCCTATATCTTGTGGAAAAATAGGCCTTGATAGTGAGGGTGTAATTACTAAAGCGCCCGAATTTGAAACTATTTGGTCTTTAGGACCAAATCTGGGAATAAATGATATATATCTTATACAAAAAATAAACCACCTTGCTAATGAATATGGTATAGATACTATTTCGCTAGGAGGAGTTATAGCCTTCGCTATGGAAGCAACAGAAAAGGGAGTAAAAGACTTTAAGATAAAGTTTGGGGAGAAAGAAAAGATTATAAAGTTTGTAGAAAAAATAGTTGAGGGCAAGGGAATTGGCAAAGAACTTAAATTAGGCACAAATAATTTAGCAAAAAAGATTGGTAAGGCAGCAGAATACTTTGCTATATGTGTCAAGGGAATGGACTTACCAGCATATGACCCAAGGATTGTAAAAGGAATGGCTATTTGCTATGCTACATCTAGCAGAGGTGGTTGTCATTTACACGGAGGTTATTCTGCGGGCTCAGAAATATTAGGTCTGCCCCGTAGAGTCGATCCGGCTCTACAGATAAGCAAAGGAACTCTTGTGGCAAAAAGACAGAATGATTCGGCAGCAGTGGATAGCCTGATTGTATGTCAGTTTGCCAGTATGGCAGTATCTTTAGAGATCTGGTCCAGGATACTGTCTCTAATAAGTGGTGAAAATTATAGTGCCAATTCACTCAGTAAAATAGGTGAAAGAATTAATAATCTTGAGAGGATGATTAATATAAAGTTAGGGTTTACTAGAGATGATGATACTCTTCCGCAAAAATTGCTGCAAGAAGATTTAGGTGTAGATAAAATAGACTTAGAGTTGATGTTAGACGAGTATTATGAATTTAGAGGATGGGATAAAAACGGTGTACCAACCATAAAAAAACTTAAGGAATTAGAGCTGGAGAATCTATTATGAGAAGAGTAGAATCAAATCTTGTGAAATATTTTCAGAAAATAGGCTGGGCTTCTTATGTAGCTGGATTGCAAGATACTCATAGTGGAAACATGAGTATGCGTGTAGGTAATCGTATACTTATTACAAGACGAGGTTCAATGCTCGGATTTTTAAATGATTATGATATTGTTGAGGTAAATTTAGAAAGGAATGATTCTGGCATTGGTCTTGCTTCCAGTGAAACAGGCGTACATAGAGCTATCTATAAAAGGACTAACGGGTTGGCAATATTTCATGCTCATTTAATAAATGCTGTAATACTGTCATTTGAAGTGGATGAGATAATTCCTATAGATGTTGAGGGTTCTTATACTATTAGAAAAGTTCCTGTAGTCGGATTTGAATTCGGTAGCGGCTCCAAGGAGATGGAAGAGAAGATTCCCGAATATCTGGGAGATAATAAAATAGTCGTTATAAAAGGTCATGGTGCTATTGCTATTGGTGAAACTCTTGAGGAAGCCCTCTTTTATAACAGTGTATTAGAAAATTCTAGCAGAATAATACTGGGTGTCAGTTCACATAGTAAAAATTTTGAATGTTATAAGGAAAGACCATTAAAGAAGAATGGTAAAGAGAAAATCTAAATTTTTAAGGTAAACTCAAATTGGGTAAATCTATAAAATTCTAATATTTTCATTTTGAAGATTGCATATTTGTTTATTACCTTGATAATCTTAGTAATACATGTAGAAAAAAGAGAAAAATAATATATCCGGACAAATAGATTATTAAAATTGAAATAAGAATTAAAAAATGTTACACAATTGTTAAGAGTTTAAAATATTGGAAAAGTATGGAAAATAGAAGGATATTTTAAAAAATTATAGGAGGAGAGATGTTAACAGAGGTTGCCAAAACAATAAGAGGTTTATCGGTTGATGCGATAGAAAAAGCTAATTCTGGTCATCCAGGCTTACCATTGGGATGTGCTGAAATCGGAGCTGTGCTTTTTGGTGAAATACTCAAACATGATCCAGAAAAGCCAGATTGGTTCGATAGGGATAGATTTATTCTATCGGCCGGACATGGTTCGATTTTATTATATGTTTTACTGCATCTATCCGGCTACAACATCACAATACAGGATATAACTAATTTCAGACAAATCGGTTCAATTACACCAGGACATCCTGAGTATGGAATAACTCCCGGAGTAGAGGTAACTACAGGTCCTCTGGGACAGGGATTTGCCAATGGTGTCGGTATGGCGCTGGCAGAAAAGATTCTTGCAGAAAAATTTAACAATGAGAGTCTAGATATCATAAATCATTATACATATGTTCTTGCTGGCGACGGTTGTATGATGGAAGGCATTTCTTCGGAAGCAGCTTCACTGGCAGGCCACTGGGGGCTGGGAAAACTAATAGTGATTTATGATTCTAACAATATTTCCCTTGCCGGTAAGACTGACTTAATTTTTTCAGAATCCGTTGCTGACCGTTTTCGTGCTTACAACTGGAGAGTGATTGATAATGTTAATGGGCATGATATAGATGAGTTAAGGGGAGCATTTTTAAAGGCAAAAGAAAAGGAGGACAGACCTGTTCTTATAATTGCGAAAACTCATATAGGCTACGGTGCCCCCACAAAACAGGATAGCCATACTTCACATGGAGCGCCTCTGGGTGAGAAAGAAGTACTCGGATTAAAGAAGAATTTTGGAATACCAGCTGATAAGCTATTTTATATTGATGACAAGGTAAAAGAATATTTTAAAGAGAGAAAGGTTGTTCTTAAAGGATACAAAAAACAATGGGATGAAAAATATACTATCTGGGCTGAAAAATTCCCTGAAAAAAGAAGAGAATTAGAAGAATCAATTGATTTAATTATTCCAGAGGAGATGCAGTTTTCGCAGATTGCTTTAAATGATAATTATGCTACCAGAAATGCTTCAGGTGATATTCTAAACAAAATTGCTGATGAGATCACTTATCTTATTGGTGGCTCAGCCGATTTAGAGCCATCAACCATGACGTATCTGGATAAGTATCCTGAAATACAAAAAAATTTCTATAATGGCCGTAATATTCGTTTTGGCGTCAGAGAGCATGCTATGGGGGCTATATGTAATGGTTTAGCCCTGCATAAAGGAATCCTTCCATACTGTTCAACTTTTTTGGTCTTCTCAGATTATATGAGGCCTGCCATCAGATTGGCTGCTCTCATGAAGTTGCCGGTAATCTTTATATTCACTCACGATTCAGTTTATGTTGGAGAAGATGGACCTACACATCAACCAGTAGAACACCTTGAATCACTAAGAATTATTCCAGGTTTGCAGGTATTTCGTCCTGCAGATAATGATGAAGTAAAAGTAGCCTGGCAAAATATTTTAAATAAGAAGGATGGACCATCTGCTTTGGTTTTAACGAGACAAAAACTTCCCTTATTACAAAAAATTGGTAACTTAAATGATATTTCACGGGGTGGTTATATTGTGTATGATAGTGAAAAAACACCTGAAATTGTTATTACTGCCAGTGGAAGCGAAGTCGTTACTGCTCTAGAAGTAAAAGACATTTTGAAAGAGAAGAGCATCTCTTGCCGTGTCAATTCTGTACCGAATCGAGAACTATTTGCTTTACAGGAAGCAAATTACAAAGATGGTATACTTTGCAGCAATGAGGCAATTCAGGTAGTTATTGAAGCTACTACCGGTCAGGGATGGTATGAAATCATCCCAAATCTTTCCATTGGCATTTTTATTCGCAGATTTGGTGAGAGTGGTCCTGGAGAACAGGTAGCATCTTTGCTAGGTTTAGACCCGAAAATGATAGCAGATACAATTTTGAAAGAATATAATTCTACTAGAAAAAAATAGAACCAATCTTACGAAAAACATTCGGGTTAATTTACAAATAATAATATTTCAATATAAATTCAAAAAATAATATCCAATATATTTGACTTTTCATAATTAATAGCTAAAATAATTATTAACAATCAAATATTGCTTACCTCACTTTAATCCAAAGTGAGGTAGAGGCGCGAACGACCAATAGTACTGATAATGAGCATGAGCAGCGATGAAGTATCAGAAAAGGGGTCTTCGCCGAAGCCTAAAGAATACTAGCTCACATAA